>NZ_JBQWIE010000047.1:0-24996 GCF_056745525.1 Parasediminibacterium sp. HNIBRBA5674
GTTTGATGAGTGTGGTAACTTTTAAACTCTTTTCGATGCTCACTTATTTTATAACTAGCAACTTGCGTTAATTATATTCTTTTTGTAAAGCGGCTTGGTATTTTGTGTACACAGCATTGCCCTTTTTCTCAGCTAATAAGCCCACCATTAAAGCAAAAAATGGCGGCTGAGAACGGCTTAAATAATAGCTACGATTGCCATTAGGTATATGGCCGTAGGTATTGATTAAAAAGGCAAAATTGTTAATCATGTTTTCAATCATCTCGTACTCGTTGCTTTCTTGCAAGCCAAGCATAGTGAAATAACTATCCCAATAATAAATTTCTCTAAACCTGCCACCTGGTACTATGTAAGCATTTGGCAAAGCCAATAGTGAACTGCCTTCTACGGCTTTATCAGGGTTGCGTTTAAGTACTTGCCACAGGCTTTTAATGTGTGCAGCCACATCTTCATTGGTATTAGATTGGTAGTTGTTGGTAGGATTAACAGGTAGGTCAAAGTTGGCTTTTACAAAGCCTTCCAATGAGTATTTTACCAAAGGATTATTCTTGAGTTTTAGGTAGTCAGCCACTATGTCTTTTGGATTGCGTTTTGTGTACAATCAACAAAGGTTTTACCATCAGGAAAAATGCGTTGTAACTGTACATCTTTAAATAGCTGACCGTAAACAATATCTGGTGTAGCTGTGGCTTTTGGCTTTTGTGCCAACGCAAAAAAGGGTAGCAAAAAGCTACCTATAACAAGCAATCGTTTCATAAAAATATTATTAAGAAAAAAGAAAGTTACAAGCTTATATTAAGCGTCAAACGAAAAGTTAAGCAATTCGTTTTGCGCAATGGTTTGCTGTGTACTATTTATTAAGTTTTTTACTACGCAAGTACCATCTTCAAGTTCTTTACTGCCAAGCATAATTGCGTAAGGAATTTGTTTTTTATCAGCGTATTTAAACTGCTTATCAAACTTAGTAGTTTCGTGAAATAGCTCGCAGCTAGTGCCATTGGCTCTTAATTGTTGCATTAAACCAAAAGCGGCTTTGCTTTCAGCTTCACCCAAATTAAAGAACAATACTTTGGTACCAACTTGCACGGTAGTAGGAAACAATTGCAGCTCTTCCATTACATCGTAAATTCTATCTACACCAAAGCTGATGCCTACACCTGGCACGTTTGGTACACCAAACAAACCTGTTAAATCATCGTATCTGCCACCACCACCAATGCTGCCCATTTGCACGCCTTTGGCTTTAATTTCAAAAATTATACCTGTGTAATAGTTAAGGCCACGAGCAAGGGTAAAGTCAGTTACTAGTTGCTGGTTGGTAGTTGCTGGTTGGTAATTTAAAATGAATTCTATCTCGTCAATACCAGCCTTGCCAGTTTCATTGTCGCCCAATAAGTTTTTTAATGCACTTAGCTTTTCGGTATTGCTGCCATCAATTTGTAAATAAAGTTCTATGGTATTTATCTGTGCATCGCTAAGGCAACGAGTAGCTAATTCTTCTTTTACTTTTTCAATACCAATTTTATCTAGCTTGTCTATAGCAACGGTAATGTCAACCATTTTATCAGCACCACCACATATTTCAGCCAATGCAGCTAATATTTTACGACTGTTAATGCGTATTTCTACATCAATACCAAGTTTGGCAAATACAGTAGCGTAAATGTTTACCAATTCTACTTCATTCAATAAACTTTTGCTGCCTACCACATCTGCATCGCATTGATAAAACTCACGGTAGCGGCCTCTTTGCGGTCTATCAGCACGCCACACAGGTTGTATTTGGTAGCGTTTAAATGGCATGGTTAGCTGACCATAATTCATGGCTACATATCTAGCAAAAGGAATAGTTAAGTCGTAGCGAAGCGCTCTTTCTGTAATGCCTTTTGTGTTTTTGCCAGTTAGTACTTTCTCAAATTCTGCTTTGGTTTGTTCTAGCTTGTCAGCATTATCTAAGCCATTATTCAAAATTTTGAAAATCAACTTATCACCTTCTTCACCATATTTACCCATTAAGGTTTCTAGGTTTTCCATGGCAGGTGTTTCTAATGGTGCAAAGCCATACAATTCAAACACAGAGCGAATTGTAGAAAAAATATATTGACGTTTACGCACTACTTCTGCCGAAAAATCTCTTGTGCCTTGCGGTAAGCTTACTGTTGGCTTAGCCATAATAAATTGCTGATTTGAAATTTAAAACTAATAATGACCAATGACCAATGACCAATGACCAAGAATGCGGCAAATATAATTGCAACGCAACGCTTATTGCTGCTGTTGCTGTGCGGCTAGGTATTTTTTTAAAATCACTTCGCAAGTGTCATAAAGCATTTTGTACACTTTTTTAAAGTCTTCTATGCCACCATACCAAGGGTCGGGCACTTCTCGGTTTTCGTGTGGATATAGCTCGTTGAGAATTAAATCTATTTTATTAGCATTAAAATAATGGCCAGCCATACGTTTTACATCATCGTAATTACTGCTATCCATTACGTAGATTTTGTCAAAGGTTTCAAAATCGGTTTTCTTAAACTGTCTACATTTTTGTTGGCTAATATCTACACCATTTTGCTTAGCTACTAACTGCGATGAATGATGTGGTGCTTCGCCTACATGGTAATTGGCGGTACCAGCGCTATCTACTTGTATGGGTAAACCTAGTTTGTTTGCTTTTGATTGTAAAATACCTTCTGCCAAAGGGCTGCGACAAATATTGCCCAAACACACCATTAAAATTTTCATTTGGCAAAGATAAATGACCGATGGGTTTGTTAAATTTTCAAGAAAATCAGGTATCGAATTCTAAAATATTTTTACCGCTTATGGAAATTTCAAGCCCTTGCATCTTCATAAAAAATTATTTTATGAATAATCTTTCGTCAAATACCGTGTCTCAGTCGTCCGTCGAAATCAAAAATCATTATATTGCCACCTCAGTTTTTGAAAGTGGTGTTATGGAAAATGAATTTAGACAACATTCTGCGGGGAAAATTGCCAAGAAAGCATTTGATATTACACGTGCTTTACTGATAATTGGTATAGGTGTAGTGGTGCTTTTAGGCGACAAAATGAATATCGCAATAATGGTGGGTTTAGATCCTATATTAAAGTACATTTTTGGTAGTATTTGTTTATTGTATGGAGGTTTTAGATTGTATCGTGGTATAAAGGGAGACAGATATTTATGAGACAGTATTTTGTATGGGCTTTAGCACTTGTGTGTTGTATTGCTTGTAACGATGGCACAAAGCAGCAAAAAAATACAGCAGATACATTTGACAAAGGGGAAATAAATATAAGCGTAGATGAGAGTTTTAAACCTGTAGTTGAAGAGCAGATTAAGGTATACGAATCTACTTATCCCAACACAAAAATTATAGCAAGCTATAAACCTGAAGTTGAGTGTTTTAAAGACTTTCAAAGTGATAGTACTAGGCTGATAATTGTGGCTAGAGGCTTAAATAAAAATGAGCGTAAGTATTACGAAAGCACATTGAAGTTTATGCCTTATTACACCGATGTTGCTTACGATGCAATAGCGGTAATTGTAAATAGAAAGGGTAAAGACAGCATATTTACAATGGCTGATTTGCAAAACATTCTTACAGGTAAAAAGAATATTACCGCAGTAATGGATGGCAAAAATGCGACTAGTACTGTGAGATATTTACAAGATAGTTTGTTAAAAGGGCAAGCATTTGGGGCAAATGTAGTAGCAGCAAAAAACAGTGAAGACGTTGTTAATATTGTATCTAATACAGAGAATGCGATTGGGTTTGTGGGGTTAAGTTGGGTAGGCGATAGCTACGATGCAAAGCAGCAAGCACAGCTAAAAACTATTAAGTTGGCTTTGGTAGAATGCACAATTTGCGATAAAGGCGAATATGCAAAGCCTTCGCAAGCCACTATCACTTATTTACAGTATCCTTTGGCACGTCCCTTGTATTATATTGTAAAAGAAAATACAACACAACTTGGAACAGGCTTTGGAAATTTTATGGGGTCAGAACGTGGGCAACTCATATTTAGACGCGCATTTTTAGCCCCAGCAAAAATTAGTTTTAAAAAACGATCAAGCAACATAAAAACAGATGACTAACAATTCTAAAACAAGACACATGAAGAAGGTAATTGCTTTGCTGTTTGCAGCAATTGTTATTGTAAGCGGCGTAACGGCTCAAACATTAGCTGATGGTATTAAGTTTTTGAACTACAAGAAAAATAAAAGCGCAGTAGATGTGTTTAAGAAATTGTACGATGCCAATTCAAAAGATCCTCAAAATATCTATTGGTATGGTCAAGCATTAATTGCAACTGACGATGTTAAAGGTGCTAAAGCCTTGTATCAAAAAGCATTGCAAGAAGGCGTTAACGATGCTTGGGTTTTAGTAGGTATGGGCCATGTAGAAATTGAAGAAGGTGGCGATTTAAATGCTGCTAAACAAAAATTTGAACAAGCCATTACTCAGTCTACCGAAACAAAAGGTAAAAATAAAAACAAGCCTAATACAGCTATTTTAAATGCTATTGGTCGTGCAAACGCAGGGGGCGGCAGCAAGCAAGGTGACCCAACGTATGCTATTGATAAATTAAAACAAGCAGCAGCATTAGATATCACTAATCCAGATATAATGATAAATATGGGTGTGAACTACTTAAAACTAGGTGGTGACCAAGGTGGCGAAGCTGTAAAAGCTTATCAAGATGCCCTTACACGTGACCCTAAAAATGCATTGGCTAATTATAAGATTGGTATGATTTACAAAAGCCAAGATAACAAGCAATTGTTTGAGCAATTTTTTACCGATGCGAATACTGCTGACCCTGCATTTCCATTAACCTATGCGGCTTTGTACGATTACTACGCTAATAAAGATGTAACTAAAGCAAGAGAAAATATTGAAAAATACATTCAATATGCTGATAAAGAGTGTAATACTGATTTTTTATATGCTGATTATTTGTTTAGAGCAGGTAAATACCAAGAGAGTTTGGATAAAGCGAAATCAATGGAAGGCGGTGAGTGTAAGTCTTTCTACCAACTACCTTTATTGTATGCTTATAACTACGATCGTTTAGGTGATAGTATAAAAGCTAAAACGTATATTGAGCAATATTTTGCAACAGCACCAAAAGAAAAAATTACAGCATCTAACTATGATATTGCTGTGAAAATATTTTCTAAGTTTCCTGGTAGTGAAGACGTAGCGGTTAGTTATTTGCAAAAAGCAATAGATAACGACACAATTGTGGCCAACAAAGTAGCTTTTGCTAACCAAGCCGCAGAAATTATGGGTAAAGCCAAAAAATATAGCGAGCAAATTAAATGGTTGCAAACTGCTGTGAAATTTAAAGGCGGTACAATGAGTGAGGGTGATTATTTCAGATTAACAAATACAGCTTTTACAGCTAAAGAGTACGGCTTAACAATGGAGTTAGCTAAAAAATATATTGAAGCTTTTCCTACAAAACCACAGCCCTATTCTTTTAACGTACGTGCAGCAAAAGCAATAGATACTGCCGCAACCCTTGGTACGGCTGTAGAACCAATTTTATTGCAAAATGATTATTTGTTAAAAGATGTTGAGAATTTAGAGAAGAACAAAAGAACCTTGTATAACAATTATTATTACTTATTACAATACAATGTTTATGTTATAAAGGATATCCCAAAATCTCAAGAGATTGTAGACAAAATGATAGCGTTGTATCCAACTGCTGGTACCGAAGAAAATAAATATGCAACTCAAACGAAAGAGGTACTTGACAAAGCTGCAAGCAAACCTGCAACTAAAAATCCACCTGCAAAAACTGGTGGTCAATAAAAATAATTAAGAAATAAACTCCTCTACATAGAGGAGTTTTTCTTTTGTATCAATCACAGCCTTATTTTTGCGCCTTACAAAATCAACTCTATGAATTGGCTTCCTTTTTTGTTAGATGTTGCAGATTCTTCAGCAGCCAGTTATTTTCCTATTGGTATCCAATTATTATTTGCTGCAGGCTTTGTTGCCTTTATGATTGGTATGTCTGCTTTGGTGGGACCAAAGCGTAAAACCAGCGATAAATTAGAAAACTTTGCTAGTGGTATCGAATCTCATGGTGATGCTCGTCAGCCAATGGCTATTAAATATTTTTTGGTAGCAATATTATTTGTGTTGTTTGATGTAGAGGTAATTTTCTTTTACCCTTATGCGGTTAATTTTAGAGCATTAGGCTGGGATGGATTTTTATCTGTATTAATGTTTGTGGGCTTTTTCTTGATAGGATTTATTTATATTATTAGGAAAGGCGCTTTAACTTGGGAAGATTAAAATAATGTGCTGATTTGCTAATTAGATGATGTGATTATAAAAACATTTCTAAACTTCAAGCGTTTACTTCATTAGCAAATTATAGAATTATCAAATTATCAAATTAAAAATATGCGTCCGGTACGTTTTAATGTTCACGCTAAAGAAGCCAATATTGCAGATGCGGTAGCAACTGTAGATGCGCCTCCAGGTTTTGGTGGTGAAGGTTTTTTTACTACTAAAATGAGTGATGTTGTAGGCTTGGCCCGTAAAAATTCTTTATGGCCTTTACCTTTTGCAACATCTTGTTGCGGTATTGAGTTTATGGCTACAATGGCTTCTCACTACGATTTGTCAAGATTTGGTAGCGAACGTGTGGGTTTCTCACCACGTCAGTGCGATTTATTAATGGTAATGGGTACTATTTCTAAAAAAATGGGTCCTGTTTTGCGTCAAGTATATTTGCAAATGGCAGAACCACGCTGGGTAATTGCAGTAGGTGCTTGTGCAAGTAGCGGTGGTATTTTTGATACTTACAGCGTATTGCAAGGTATAGACCAAGTAATTCCTGTAGATGTGTACGTACCAGGCTGCCCACCAAGACCAGAAGCAATCATTGATGGTTTTATGCGTATTCAAGATTTAGTGGGGCAAGAAAGTGTGAGAAGAAGAAATAGCGAACAGTACAAAGCTTTACTTAACAGTTACGGTATTCAATAATAATATGGCACTAACAAACGAATTAATACAGCAAAAACTAACTGAAAAGTTTGGTGAAGTAATAAGCTTTGAAGAGCCTTATGGTATGCTTACGTTTGAAGCACCGAAGGAAATGAACTTAAAAGTGCTACAGTTTTTGTTTGATGATGAGGCATTGCAATTTCAGTTTATGACCGATTTATGTGCTGTTCATTATCCTGATAATGCAGGTTGTGAATTGGCAGTAGTTTATCACTTGCACAACTTGGTAGAAAACGTAAGAATTCGCTTTAAAGTGTTTACAGATATTACTAAACCAGACGTATTTACTGCTTCAAAATTATTTTCGGCAGCCAACTGGATGGAACGTGAAACCTATGATTTTTACGGTGTAAACTTTGTTGGTCACGATAACTTAAAGCGTATTTTAAATGTGGATGAAATGGATTATTTCCCACTGAGGAAAGAGTTTCCATTGGAAGATCAAACAAGAATTGACAAGGATGATGAAATGTTTGGTCGCGGAAGATTGAATTAGTGCTGCAGTTGCAGTGTGCGACGCAACAACAGCTGAATAAAGAACAACAGTTGATAAACAAATAAAAATATCTCCCAAAATAGGGATGAGGCTTATGGAGCATCAACATCACATTACATTGCCTGAAGGCTCAATCGAGAAGCAAACAACCACACTAAACTTGGGGCCAACGCACCCAGCTACACATGGTGTGTTTCAAAATATTTTAGAATTAGATGGTGAACGTATTGTAAGCTCTGAGCAAACTGTAGGTTACATTCACCGTGCTTTTGAGAAGTTGGCTGAACGCAGACCGCTTTATCAAATTACACCAATTACCGACCGTTTAAATTATTGCAGCAGCCCTATTAACAATATGGGTTGGCATATTACCTGCGAAAAATTGATGCAAATAAAAACACCTAAGCGTGTTGATTATTTGCGTGTTATTATCATGGAATTAGCTAGAATTTCTGACCATTTAATCTGTAACTCAATTGTGGGTGTAGATAGTGGTGCGTATTCTGGCTTTTTGTATGTAATGCAGTACCGTGAATTGATTTATGAAATTTACGAGGAAATCTGCGGTTCTCGTTTAACGACTAATATCGGTCGTGTGGGCGGTTTTGAAAGAAACTTTAACGCTACGGCTTTTGATAAATTAGAGAAGTTCCTAAAAGAATTTCCTAAGGTTTGGAAAGAATTTGGAGACTTGTTTTTGCGCAACAGAATCTTTATGGATCGATTGCAAAATACAGGTGCAATAAGTGCTGAAAGAGCATTGAATTATGGCTTTACAGGTCCTAATTTACGTGCTGCTGGTGTTGATTATGATGTACGTGTGCATAGCCCTTACAGTAGCTACGAAGATTTTGAATTTACAGTACCTGTAGGTAAAACTGGCGATAATTACGATAGATTTTTGGTTAGAGGTGAAGAGGTTTGGCAGTCATTGTCAATTATTGAGCAAGCTTACAGAAAAGTACAAGTGTTTAAAGGTGCAGAAGCTGAAGTTTACCATGCAGAAGTGCCTGAATTTTACTTGCCTAAGAAAGAAGATGTGTACACTAAAATGGAAGCATTAATCTGGCATTTTAAAATTATCATGGGCGAAACGGCAATACCTAAAGGTGAGGTGTACCAAAGTGTAGAAGGTGGTAATGGTGAGCTTGGTTTTTACTTTATTAGCGATGGTGGTAGAACACCTTATCGCTTGCATTTCCGTAGACCATGCTTTATTTATTATCAAGCGTATGCTGAATTAACTAAAGGTGCGATGTTGAGTGATGCTATTATTACAATGAGTAGCTTGAACTTAATTGCAGGTGAATTGGATGCATAAGCCCCAAGCCCTAAAGGGTGTAAGGATAGAATATTGATTATTCAAAAATTTTAAATAACCCTCTAGGGTTTGGGTATATGGTAAAATTTTCAGAAAAAAAATTGGCTAAGGTGAGCGAGATAATTGCTCGTTACCCTGATGGAAAGCAAAAGAGTGCCTTGTTGCCTGTTTTGCATTTAGCTCAAGAAGAGTTTGGTGGTTGGTTAAGCGCTGAAACAATGGATTATGTGGCTGAATTACTAAGCATTACACCAATTGAGGTATATGAAGTAGCTACTTTTTACAGCATGTACAATACAAAACCTGTAGGTAAATTCATGTTTGAAGTGTGCCAAACAGGGCCTTGTATGGTAAGTGGCTGCGATGATATTATTGCTTACATAGGTGAGAAATTGAACATTAAGCCTGGTGAAACGACTGCTGATGGTTTGTTTACATTGAAAACAGTTGAGTGTTTAGGCGCTTGTGGTTATGCACCAATGATGCAGTTAGGTAAACATTACCGTGAGCATTTAACCAAAGCAAAAGTTGATGCGATTATTGAAGAATGCAGAAACAACGCAGCTGTAAATAATTAAATAACTAATCATGAGAGATGTTCTTGCTTTTCTTTTTTCATTAATACTTGGTTTCAAAGCTAATTCACAAAATGTGAGTCAAATTGAAGTTGGTATTGTAGCAAAAGTGGAAGCTTTGAATAAGGCTATTTTTGTAAATAAAGATAGCTTGGCTTTAGAATCGTTATTGGCGAAAGAAGTTACCTATGGGCATTCTAGCGGTAAAATTGAAACTAGGCTAGAAATGATTAAAGGTATAATGAGCGATACCAAGACTTATAGCGATGTGAAGACAGTAGTTGGCGATATACTTTTTGGTGGAAAATCATTTGTTGTTAGACATGTAATTTCTGCTACGCAAAAAGAAGCTGATGGCAAAGTATCACCATTGAAATTACAAGTATTGCAAGTGTGGGTGAAAGAGAAGAAGGTTTGGAAATTATTGGCAAGGCAGGCTGTGAAATTAGTGGCTTAGAATAGTTGTTGAGGTATAGAAAAGCGCTGCAGTGAGTGACACAACGAAGTTGAAAAGCGAGGCGAAAGCTGGTATCAAAATATTTATAACAAAACACAATTATCCTCAAATGAGGTCAGGTGTATGGGAGTAAAATTATTATTAGAAAAAGCTCATGTAGAAGGTATTCGTAGCTTCGAGGTGTACCGCAGAGAAGGCGGTTACCGTGCAGTTGAGAAGGCATTGACAACAATGGATCCAGCTGCAATAGTAGAAGAAGTGAAGAAGAGTGGCTTGCGTGGTCGTGGTGGTGCGGGTTTTCCTGCTGGTATGAAGTGGAGTTTTATTGCTAAACCAGAAGGTGCGCCACGTCACTTGGTATGTAATGCCGATGAAAGTGAACCTGGTACTTTTAAAGACCGCTACTTGATGGAATTTTTACCTCATTTATTAATTGAGGGTTTAATTGTTTCATCGTTTGCTTTGGGCTCAAATGCTACTTACATATACATTAGAGGTGAATATGCATGGATACCTGATATTTTAGAATATGCAATTGAAGAAGCAAAAGCTGCTGGCTTTTTGGGTAAGAATATTTTAGGTACTGGCTTTGATTGTGAAATTTATGTACAACGTGGTGCAGGTGCTTACATCTGTGGTGAGGAAACTGCATTGATTGAAAGCCTTGAGGGTAAACGTGGTAATCCTAGAATTAAACCACCATTTCCTGCTATTCAAGGTGTGTGGCAAAGACCAACGGTGGTAAACAACGTAGAAACTTTAGCAGCTGTAGTACCAATCATTAATATGGGTGGTGATGAGTATGCAAAGATTGGTGTTGGTCGCTCTACTGGTACAAAATTGATTTCTGCTTGTGGTAATATCAATAAACCAGGTGTTTATGAAATAGATATGACCATTACTGTAGAAGAATTTATTTATAGCGATGAATATTGCGGTGGTATTGCTAATGATAAACGCTTGAAAGCTTGTATACCTGGTGGTTCTTCTGTGCCTATTTTACCTGCAAATTTACTGTTGAAAACTGCTAAAGGCGAACCACGTTTAATGAACTACGAAGGCTTAAGCGATGGTGGTTTTGCAACAGGTAGTATGCTAGGTAGTGGTGGTTTTATTGTGCTTGATGAAGATCAGTGTGTTGTAAAAAATACATATACATTAGCTCGTTTTTATCGCCATGAAAGTTGTGGCCAATGTAGCCCTTGCCGTGAAGGCACTGGCTGGATGGAAAAAATCCTGAAAAACATTGAAACTGGTAAGGGTAAAATGAGTGATATTGATTTGTTGTGGGATATTCAACGCAAAATTGAGGGCAATACAATTTGTCCTTTAGGTGATGCAGCGGCCTGGCCGGTTGCAGCAGCTATCAGGCATTTTAGAGATGAGTTTGAATGGCACGTAAACAACCCTGAAGAATCGCAAATTAGAAATTTTGGATTGGCGCATTATGCAGATGAAATACATGTGCCTGTAACAGCTTAGACTATGAGTGAGATACAACTATTTAAAGTAACCATTGATAATATTACGGTAGAAGTGCCTGCGGGAACTTCTATTTTGGAAGCTGCCCGTAAAATTGGTGGTGATGTTGCACCGCCTGCTATGTGCTTTTATAGCAAATTAAAAGGTAGTGGCGGTAAATGCAGAACTTGTTTGGTAGAGGTAAGTAAAGGTTCTGAAAAAGACCCAAGACCAATGCCTAAATTGGTTGCAAGCTGCCGTACTGGTGTTATGGATGGCATGGAAGTTAAAAATATTACTAGCCCTAAAGTGATAGATGCAAGAGCAGGTGTGGTGGAATTTTTACTACTAAATCACCCTTTGGATTGTCCTATTTGTGACCAAGCTGGTGAATGTCATCTACAAGATTTAAGCTACGAACATGGTAAAGAAGGTACACGTTACGAGTTTCAACGTCGTACATTCAAGAAGCATGACTTAGGTCCTTATATTCAGTTGCACATGACACGTTGCATTATGTGTTTCCGTTGTGTGTACACAGCCGACCAACTGACTAGCAAACGTGAACATGGTGTTTTAGATAGAGGTGACCATGCTGAAATTGCCACTTTCATAGAAAAAAGCTTAGACAACGATTTTATAGGTAACGTAATTGATGTATGCCCTGTTGGTGCATTAACAGACAAAACGTTCCGTTTTAAAAACCGTGTTTGGTTTTTAAAGCCTTTAAACGCACATAGAGATTGCCCTAAATGTTCTGGTAAAGTAACACTTTGGAATCGTGGTGATGAAGTGTACAGAGTTACAGCTCGTAAAGATAAGTGGGGTGAAGTAGAAGAATGGATTTGTAATGAATGCCGTTTTGAAAAGAAACAAACTAGCGATTGGGTAATTGAAGGGCCAAGAGAAATCAGCCGTCAGTCGGTTATTTCACAAGGGCATTATGCTGGTAAAATAGGCACTACTGTACCAACAGAAACGTTTGAAGCGGTGAATGATAGTCGTCAGCCACATTTGCTAATGGATATACATGATGTGAGCAAGGTAAATAAACCAGAAGTACAATTGAGTGCTATTAATGGGCCGTCACATTCTAATAATTTTAAAGACTAATTGTAATACATCAACATGACACTACTTGCTTTAGATTGGTTTTTATTGATAGAGAAATTAGTACTCATTGCAGTGATTATTTTCGCAAGTTTGGGTATTGCATTATATACCACTTTTGCTGAACGTAAAGTGGCGGCTATTTTACAAGATAGGCCAGGCCCAAATCGTGCAGGTCCTTTTGGTTTATTGCAGCCGCTAGCTGATGGTTTGAAATTAATTACCAAAGAAGAAATTATACCAAATAGCGCTAATAAAGCTTTGTTTATTTTAGGCCCTGGTCTTGCAATGACGGCAGCTTTAATGACATGTGCTGTAGTGCCTTGGGGCAATAAAGTAGAAATGTTTGGTAGAAGCATTGCTTTGCAAATAGCTGACATTAACATTGGTATTTTATACGTTTTTGGTGTGGTAAGTATGGGTGTTTATGGTGTAATGATTGGTGGCTGGGCTAGTAATAATAAGTTTTCTTTAATGGCTGCTTTGCGTGGTGCTAGTCAGGCTATTAGTTACGAGCTTGCTATGGGCTTATCGTTGATAGCTTTATTAATGCTGACTGGTTCTTTAAGTTTAAAAAGTATTGTAGATCAACAAATGGCTGACGGTCGTTTGTGGAATATTGTATACCAACCATTGGGCTTTTTAATATTCTTTATTTGTGCAATGGCTGAGTGTAATAGAACACCATTTGACTTGCCAGAAGCTGAAAACGAACTGAACTTTGGTTATCACCAAGAGTATTCATCTATGAAATTAGGGTTTTACTTGTTTAGTGAATACATCAATATGTTCATCAGCAGTACCATTATGGCTACCATGTTTTTTGGTGGTTATGACGTGCCATTTTTTAATGAAGCTGCACATGCTGATTGGGGTAATTGGTTAGCAGTAATTGGTATTGTGAGTTTATTGTTTAAAGTTATCATTTTCATATTTGTGTTTATGTGGATTAGATGGACCATCCCTAGATTTAGATATGATCAATTGATGAATTTGGGTTGGAAAAAAATGATTCCTTTGGCTTTGGCTAATATGGTAATTACTGGTGCAGTGATTTTGTGGTTGCAGAAGTAAATTGTTGAATTGCAATTAATTGTGGGAAAAGTTGCATAGAGAATAAAGCGTACAAGTGTGCGACGCAACGAAGACGAAAAATGAACTAAAGCTGGTGACCAAAAAGAGAAAAAATTGATAAGAAAGGGTGGCGAGAGATAAAGTTGGTATCAATGGGTAATAAAAATATTTTTGCGAACATTTAAAAATCCTTTTAAGGATACGCAATATGCAGGCATTAACAACAAGGGCAAAACAGGTAGAACGCAAACCTCTGAGTTTTTTAGAGAGCATTTACCTATGGAACATTTTTAAAGGCATGGCTATCACTTTTAAACACATGTTTAAAAAACAGCCTACGGTACAATACCCTGAAGTAAAGCGTGAATTCAGCCCAGTTTTTAGAGGCTTACACGTGCTAAACAGAGATGCAGAAGGACGTGAAAATTGTACTGCTTGCGGTTTGTGTGCGGTGGCTTGCCCTGCAGAAGCGATAACAATGGAAGCAGCGGAAAGACTAGAAAGCGAGGAAAATTTATATAGAGAAGAAAAATATGCAGCTAAATATGAAATTAACATGCTGCGTTGTATTTTCTGTGGTTTGTGTGAAGAAGCTTGTCCTAAAGATGCGATTTACTTGAGTGAAACATTTGCACCTGCTAGTTATGCACGTAAAGGTTTTATTTATGGTAAACAAGATTTATTAATACCAAATCCTGTAACGCATCCTGCAGAATATGCTGCTGCAAGAGGAGCGAAGCATTAATATGATAATGTGATAATTAGCTGATTAGCTAATGTAAATACATACAAATTATATTGTCATTAGCATTTTAGCACATCAATTAATTAGCAAATTTTTAAAATGGGTATCGTACAAATATTATTCTGGTTTTTAACTGCTTTAGCCTTAATAAGTGCCTTGATGGTATTGTTAAGTAAAAACCCTGTATTTAGTGTATTGTGGTTAATTGCTGTATTTTTTGCTATTTCTGGTCATTACATTTTGTTGAACGCACAATTTTTAGCCATCGTAAATATGATTGTTTACGCAGGTGCTATTATGGTGTTGTTTCTATTTGTAATTATGTTGATGAACTTAAATAAAGAAACTGAGCCGCAGAAAAATTGGATGATGATTATAACAGGTGTTGTTGGTGGTGGTTCTTTGTTGATGATGTTTATTTCGCTGGTATTACAAGCTAATGAAATAAAAGGTAAGACAGCTTTACTTAAAGATGGTAACATTGGTTTGATTGGCAACTTAGGTAAAGCATTGTTTAGCGATTTTGTAGTACCATTTGAAATAAGTAGTGTATTGTTTTTAAGTGCCATGGTAGGTGCGGTTGTGATAGGAAAGAAATAGAAACCCCAAACCCCTAAAGGGGCTTAAGGAACAAAAAGCATTTTATAACTTTTAAATATTCCCTTTAGGGTTAGGGCTTATGCCAATTCAATATTATATTTTTTTAGCGTTAGCATTGTTTTCTATTGGTGTGGTGGGTGTATTAACTCGCAGAAATGCTATTATCATTTTTATGTGCATTGAGCTAATGCTAAATGCTACAAACTTATTGTTGGTTGCGTTCTCAAAAATGCACCACGGTCTAGCTTACGCAGCAGATAAAGCAAGTATGGTAGGTATTGATGGACAACTGTTTGTATTTTTTATAATGGTAGTTGCAGCGGCAGAAGTAAGTGTTGGATTAGCAATTATAGTTATGATGTATAGAAACACGCATTCTGTTGATATCAACTTTTTAAATAGACTAAAGAACTAAACTACTTGTAAGGTTTTATATAAACATTATAAGTAGATTAATGAAATAACAACTTAAATAAAATCTCTCTTTTGAGATTTAGGGGCTTATGAACAACTTAATATTTTTAGTACCATTATTGCCATTGTTAGGGTTTTTAATCAATGGTTTGGGCAGAAAATCATTGTCAAAGCAATTGATTGCAATTATTGGTAGTGGTTCTATTTTAGCATCATTTGTTGTAAGTGTATTATTATTTCTTCAAGTTAAAAGTTCTGGTACTGCTGTTGTAGCTAGCTATTTTAACTTTATACAAGTTGGCAATTTAACCATCCCTTTTGCGTTTCAAATTGATCAATTATCTTCTTTATTCCTACTTATTATCACTGGTATTGGTTTCTTAATTCACGTTTACTCAGCATCTTATATGCATGAAGAAGAAAACCAACATTATGGTAGATACTTTGCTTACCTGAATTTGTTTGTTTTCTCAATGTTATTATTGGTAATGGGTGCAAACTATGTTATCATGTTCATCGGTTGGGAAGGCGTAGGTTTATGTTCTTACTTATTGATTGGCTTTTGGTTTAAAAACGATAATTACAACTACGCTGCCAAAAAAGCTTTCATCATGAACCGCATTGGTGATTTGGGCTTTTTGCTAGCTGTTTTCTATTTAATAAACAAACTTGGTACAGTTACTTATGTTGAGGTTTTTGCTAACGTGAGTAAATTGACTGCTCAAGATATTTCCATTATCACAGCCTTATTATTTGTAGGTGCTATGGGTAAAAGTGCGCAATTGCCACTATACACTTGGTTGCCAGATGCGATGGCTGGTCCTACACCTGTGTCTGCTTTAATACACGCTGCAACTATGGTTACTGCTGGTATTTACATGATTGCTCGTAGCAATGTATTGTACACAATGGCACCAGGCACTCAAGGTTTTATTGCTGTAATTGGGTTGGCTACTGCTTTATTTGCAGCAACTATCGCATTGAAGCAAAACGATATCAAAAAAGTATTAGCTTATTCTACAGTAAGCCAACTTGGTTATATGTTTTTAGGTTTAGGTGTTGGTGCTTATACAGGCGCTGTGTTTCATGTAATGACACACGCTTTCTTCAAAGCATTATTATTCTTAGGTGCAGGTTCTGTTATTCATGCGATGCATCATGAACAAGATATTAGGAAAATGGGTGGCTTAAAGAAATTTATGCCTATCACAAATATTACATTCTTACTTGGTTGCTTGGCTATTGCAGGTGTACCACCTTTCTCGGGTTTCTTTTCTAAAGATGAAATTTTAGCTGCTGCTTACGAGAAAAATCCAATTTTATATTTCTTAGGTGTTGGAGGCGCATTAATGACTACTTTCTACATGTTTAGATTGTATGCAATGACTTTCTTAGGAAAATTCAGAGGCACACATGATCAAGAACACCACTTGCATGAAAGCCCTTCTGCAATGACCATACCTTTAGTAGTACTTGCTATATTGGCTGTTGTTGGAGGCTTTATCGGTATACCAGAAGTGTTCGCAAAAGAGAGTCATTGGTTAGAACATTATCTAGGACCAATATTTGTAAATTCAAAAGGCTTAGTTGAAGCACATGCTATTAACCATTCTCAAGAATTATTAATGATGGGTGTGGTAACTGCGTTAGTGCTTGTTACAATTGCATTCACTTGGAATAAATTTAGCAAATACCAAGCAGTGGATACCGAAGAAACTGGTTTAGGTAAAATATTGGAAAATAAATGGTATGTAGATGAGTTGTACAATGCAATCATTGTTAATCCGCTAAATGCTTTGGCTACTTTCTTGAAAAATGTGATTGAGAAAAGTGGTATTGATGGTGCTGTAAATGGTGTAGGTAAATTGGTTAATTATTCTTCACGTCAGTTGCGTTTGGTACAAAGCGGTCAGGTTGGTGCTTATATTTTAATGATGGTTTTATCTATGATAGTTATTCTATTTATCTGGATTAATGATGCTACCATCATCAACTTTATAAATAAATTATTTTAATTCAGCAGACTAACTCTTTCAATAAATATGGTTCCTTTATTATTAATATGCATCCCTGTTGTAAGTGGTTTACTTACCTTTTTATTGAAAAATGGTAGTGCTGCTAAAAACACCGCTTTATTCGCTTCTATCGCAACACTAGTTGTAGGCTTGATTGCTGTATTTTCTAAACAAGCACTTAGTTACGAGGCAGAATGGTTACCAGTACTAGGTAGCAGTTTTTCATTGCAATTAGATGGCATGGCTAAAATGCTAGCCCTTTTAACCACTATTTCTTTCCCTGTTGTTTTTGCAGCTATCTATAACAACGATTATAAAAATGCAAATGTATTTTATGGTTTAATGTTGTTAACGCAAGCAGGCTTGCTAGGTGTATTTTTAGCTAGTGACTGTTTATTGTTCTATTTCTTTTGGGAATTAGCGTTGATACCAGTGTATTTTCTATGTTCTATTTGGGGCGGTGAAAAGCGCATTGCAGTAACGTTTAAATTTTTCGTTTATACGTTTATAGGTTCGTTATTAATGTTAGTTGGGATTTTGTACTTGTACAATTTAACGCCTGACCATTCATTCGCTATCAAATCTTTCTACGCTTTAAAGTTGACTGTTACACAGCAAAACTTAGGTTTCTGGTTATTTTTTATTGCATTTGCTATCAAAATGCCAATTTTTCCATTACATACTTGGCAGCCAGATGCATACGAACAATCACCTACAGCCGTTACTATGATTTTGAGTGGTGTAATGGTAAAAATGGGTATTTACGCAGTGATTCGTTGGTTAGTACCAGTGTTTCCACTAGCAACAGAAAAATTTGGTTTCATCATTATTTTGTTAAGTGTGATTGGTATGCTTTACGCATCGTTTATTGCTATTAAACAAGATGATATTAAACGATTAATAGCTTATTCTTCCATTGGTCACATTGGTTTAATGAGTGCAGCCATTTTTGCTATGAAAAATATTGGTTTGCAAGGTGTCATGATACAGATGTTTAACCACGGTATTAATGTTATAGGCTTGTGGATTGTTGCTGATGTAATTGAGCAACAACTTGGTACAAGAAAATTCAGTGATTTAGGTGGCTTAGCGCAGAAAGCTCCAATATTGGCTATTCTACTAGTTGCTTTGGCATTTGCAAATGTTGCCTTACCATTAACCAATGCGTTTGTTGGTGAATTCTTAATGTTCAATGGCTTATTCCAATACAATATTTGGATAGCTGCTGTTGCAGGAATTAGTATCATATTAGCAGCTGTATACACATTAAATATGGTGCAAAAAGTATTTTATGGTAGCACAACATCTGTTACCGTAAATGCAGCTGATGTAAAAGGTAATGTACAATTAACCTTAATTATTTTGGTATTGGTTATCATTGTTTTAGGTGTATATCCTCAACCAATGATTGAATTAACGAAAGTAGCACCTTAGTATTTGTAACAATTAATAATAGAGGCGCTTAAATATATTTTTAATAATATGCCGAAACCTTTTAGGTATTAGGCTTAAAAGCCCCTTTAGGGGTTTGGGATTACTATTATGAATGCAATTATTTTATCAGCTTTATGTGGTGTAGTAATGATGTTTAGCGGCATTTTTACTACAAGTAAATCTGTGATTAAAAACGTCGCTATTGCTGCAATATTGGTATTACTGATAGGTAATTTGTTAGAAACATACGGTATTTACGCTGTAACTATTGATACAAAAGAATTGCTAAGCTTTAGTAAGTTTGGTTTGTTTTTCAATACCATTTCATTTGTAGCTACACTTGCTTACTTTTTACTTAGTGGCAATGATATCACCAAAGTTGGTGAAAATGCTGCTGAATATTTTGCATTGATATTCTTTGTTTTATGCGGTGTAAGTATCCTTTCTAGTTTCAATGGCTTATTAATGTTCTTTATAGGTATCGAAATTCTATCAATACCGCTTTACATTTTAACTGGTGCTGAGAAAAAGAATTTAAAAAGTAACGAAGCTTCTTTGAAATACTTTTTAATGGGTTCTTTCTCTACAGGTATTATGCTGATGGGAATAACATTGTTGTATGGTGCAACAGGCAATTTTGGTTTAGCTAGTTCGGCTGTAAAAAATGCTGTTGGTGTTACCAATGCAGGTATTTTAGCACCTCTTGGCCTATTGTTATTGTTCATTTCAATGGCTTTTAAAGTTTCAGCAGCGCCATTTCATTTTTGGACGCCTGATGTGTATGATGGCGCACCAAGTGTGTTCACGTCTTTCATGGCTACAATAGTTAAAGCCGCAGGTTTTGTAGCATTTATAAGATTATTTGAAGCTAAGGCGGAAGATTTAGGGCCTTCTTGGAAAATTACATTAGTAGTAATTATTATTGCAACACTATTAGTTGGTAACATTACTGCTGTTTTTCAGCAGAGTGTAAAACGAATGTTGGCCTATTCAAGTATTGCACAAGCAGGCTTCATGCTATTTGCGTTGTATAGTAATAATGATTTAGCAAGAGAAGGTATTTTATTATATGCAGCCGCTTACAGCTTCGCTACAATTGGCATCTTTGCCATCTTGGTTAAAATGAATGATTATAGTCTAGATGGTTATAATGGTCTTGCGAAAACGCAGCCTGTTCTTGCAGCTACAAATACAATCTTCTTATTGTCACTTGCTGGTATTCCTTTAACAGCTGGTTTTTTTGCAAAATATTACATGCTAGCTTCAGCCATTAAAAATGGGGGTTCTGTAGTATTGGTAATTATCGCAGTATTGTTTGCTGCGGTAAGTGTGTACTATTATTTCAAAGTTATACAAGCCATGTATTTTAAAGAGGGTAATGCTGAAACATCTGACATTTCTGGTGGATTTAAAATTGGCTTAATTGCAGTTGCTGCTTTAATTATTGTTGTAGGTGTTTTACCTACTGCCTTGCTTAAATTCTTCTATTTCTAAGTAAATAATATTCTTAATAAAAAAACTCTAAGCTGCAAGTTTTTTATTGCAGCTTTTTATGCTTGTAATTATTGAGATTTCGGTAATAAAAAACGCCGCTAACATGTCTTTAGCGGCGTTTTACTTATTTCTAAAATTAGGCTCTTACAAACCCAATACTTGTTTCATGTTGTAAATACCTTTTTTGCCTACAATAAATTCAGCGGCTAAAACAGCGCCACCCGCAAAACCTTGACGGTTGTGAGCGGTGTGAATAATCTCGATATCATCTATAGCTGAGTGGTATTTTATTTTATGCGTGCCAGGTGCAGGATCTATTCTTTCGCTAATGATTTCTAGCTCTTCTACATTATCACTAATATGGTTAACCCACGCCTTTTTGCTGGTAATATGTGCTAATACTTGCTCTGCAAGCGTAATAGCTGTACCACTTGGTGCGTCTTTCTTTTCGGTATGGTGAATTTCTTCTAACGATACATCGTAGCTAGTATGCTTGTTCATCAATTTGGCTAAATAAGTATTTAGCTCAAAGAATAAGTTTACCCCAATACTATAATTACTTGCATATACTAATGCAGCATTTTTGGCTTCGCAGTCAGCTTTTACAGCATCCCATTGCGCTAGCCAGCCTGTGCTACCACAAACTACAGGCGTACCTGCTTCAAAGCATTTTTTAAGATTATCAACAGCACTGTGTGGGCTTGTAAATTCAATAGCAACATCGCATTGCTGTAGATTGGCTACTGTAAACTCATCTTGATTTGATACATCAAATTTAAAAGCTACTGTATGACCTTTTGCTACTGCAATAGCTTCAATGGCTTTGCCCATTTTACCGTATCCTATAAGTGCAATTTTCATGGTTAACCGCTGATTATTGTTGATTGAATGATTTACTATGATTGATTGACCTTTGACATTTCTCGTTTCACTTTTATCACTTACTTAGCACACTACTCATTTTGTGCGTTGGTGTTTTATAGCTTACTACCAAACTTACACCCGGCCCTCTTGTGGTAGGGTTAAATGTTGGCTTTATGTTTAAAGTGAGATCGTCGCTTACATCAAAGTTTTTTAAATGGCCAAAAACAGTCGCATCGGCTACGTTTAAGCCCCAAACAATAAAGAACCAAAGAATAGAATAGTCCCTATTTCGTCTTGTAGCATTTCGGGCAGATTGAATACTCGCTACGTCTACTCTTTTATAAATAGCATCTAACGTATTATAATCGGTGCTATCTGGCACAGCTTGCGCTGCTTTATACCTTGCTTCGTAGGCAAAACGCAGCTCTTTATAATAATTATCGTTCCAAATATAAGTGTAAGTAGGTATGGCAATGGCGCCATATACAATAGGCAATTTCCAATATTCTCTATTATAAATTTGACCTAAACCAGGGAAATACAATGAGTGCCTTGTAGCAATACGTGGGTCGTGTTTGGGTTTTGTCTTTACTATTGGTGTATCGGCTTTAGCTACAGTGGCAGAATCTTTTACCTGCTTTTTGGGATTTGCAATAGTCTTTATCGTACTATCACCTTTTTGCCCAAACATGGATGATTGAGACAGGATTTGTTTATCTGATTGAGCAATAGAACAAAGGCTAATTAGTAAACAGAAAGCAAGAATTTGAGATTTGAGGTTTGAGATTTGATAAAGAATGTTTAATATAGAAACCTGAAACTTGCAACTAGTAACTTGCTCAATACAATGATACAGTACAAGTGTGCGACGCCTATACAGCCCAATAGAAATACAAATGCTGGTTACCAAAAAAAAATATACCATGATATCAGTACAAATGATGATTGTTTAGCTTATTACAACATTCATTTGCTCTAAAATTTTGTTCAATTCTTCAAGCGAGAAATACTCTAATGTAATGCTGCCAAAGCCATTTTTGTTATGTACCATTCTTACTTTGGTACTAAAGTGCGACGCTAAATTATCTTCAATCTTTTTATATGCTGGCGGTAGATTGTTAATTGTAGCAGGTTTAACAGTTGGCTCTTTGTACAATTTGCGTACAAGCTCTTCTGTTTGGCGAACGCTCAAGTTTTTGTTTTTTACCTCGTTGAAGACATACAATTGCTTGTCAACAGTGTCAATATTAATCAATGCTCTTGCATGACCCATGCTAAGGCTACCATTGCGCACAGCCATTAAAATATCTGGCGGCAATTTTAGTAGGCGAATATAGTTGGTAACAGTGCTACGTTCTTTGCCCATGCGCTCTGCAACTTGCTCTTGCGTATAGTTTAGTTCTTCCATCATGCGCTTGTAGCTAAGGCCTATTTCTACCGCATTAAGGTTTTCACGCTGTAAGTTTTCTAATAAAGCTAGTTCTAAAAGCTCAGTATCATTTGCCTGACGGATGTACACTGGTACATCTATCAAACCAGCAATTTTACTAGCTCTAAATCTGCGTTCACCAGCTATTAATTGGTATTTGCCATTGGCAAGTTTGGTTACTGTTAATGGCTGTATAATATCGTGTATTTTAATAGAAGCAGCTAGTTCGTTCAATGCTACTTCGTCAAAATCTCTACGTGGCTGCTTAGGGTTTACGCTAATGTCGCTAAGCGGTATACGTGTAGAGGTGGTAACTTTTTCTACCACTTCGCTTTTAAGTTTGCCTTCGGTGGTTTGTAAGTCAGTATCTATATTTTGCAACAAGCTACGTAAGCCTTTGCCTATTGCATCTTTATTTAATTTAGGAGAAGCCATTGTTATTTTTAGTTTAAGAAAGTTTATCAAGTTTAGTAAGTTCAATGGATGTTCATTTATAACTTGAACTATTAAACCGATGAACTATATAAACTTGTAAACTTCTTTATTCAAGTATTCTTTCTTCGTTAGTCATTTTGGTCATTTCGTTCTTCTGCAAAATTTCTTTGGCAAGGTTTAAATAATTCACCGTGCCTTTACTTTCTGCATCGTACAAAATCACAGGTTTACCCACGCTAGGCGCTTCGCTTAGGCGGGTATTTCTGTGAATAATAGTGCTGAAAACCATATCATCAAAGTGTCTGCGCACCTCACTTACCACTTGGTTACACAAGCGTAAGCGACCATCGTACATCGTCATTAAAATACCTTCAATTTGTAATTCTGGATTTAGACGGCTTTGTACAATTTTTACAGTATTCAATAATTTGCCTAAACCTTCCAATGCAAAAAACTCGCACTGAACTGGTACAATAACACTTGTAGAAGCCACCAAAGCGTTTACAGTAATTAAACCCAACGATGGCGAACAGTCAATCACTATAAAATCATATTTATCCTGCACAGCGTCTAAAATGTTTTTCATCACATTTTCACGGTTAGGATAATTAATCATTTCAATTTCAGCGCCCACCAAGTCAATATGGCTAGGCAACACATCCAAATGCGGTATCTCGCTTTTTAAAATCACGTCTTCTGCCTTGGTATTATTTACCATACAGTCGTACAAGCTACTGGTAATATTGTGCAAGTCAAAGCCAGTACCAGTGGTACTATTGGCCTGAGGATCAGCATCTACCAACAAAGTTTTATATTCAAGCACAGCAAAACTCGCTGCTACATTTATGGCCGACGTAGTTTTACCTACACCGCCTTTTTGATTTGCTACACCAATAATTCTTGCCATTGCGCAGATTGTATTTTTTATGTAACCAACAGTTAGTTATCTATTAGGCTTTTGTTGCGTCGCACTACCGATAGCTATCGGTATGTACGGTTGTCACATTGCTCAGCTTTGCCCACAATGTCGATAATTTCTGTGACAAACAATAACACAAGTTGGCAAATGTAAAAGATTACACAGCTATTTACAACTTCAAGCGCAGGTAATTGTGTAGGTGTTGGTAACTTAAAAGCAAAACGGGCACGAAATATTGTTTTTCGAGCCCGTTTTTAAAAGTATCTATTGGGATTATTTGTTGCCTAAATTATCTTTCGCTTCATCAATAATTGTAGGTAAGTCGTAAGCAGATGGGTTGTTTTTATGAAAAATGAAAGCGATACTTAACTCAAGAGTATTATTTTTTATTTGAGATTCTATCATTTTAAATTCACCAGAATTAAAGTTTTCGAACCATCTATTAAACTTTCTTTTTCTTGCATTAATTCTGCCATCAGTTGGGTCACAGATATAGAAAACAACACGACTATTATCTGATTCAAAAAAATGGAATATTATCTCTGCTACTGTAATTCCTACAACGTAATCATAATAATTGTAAGGCCCAGTATCTGTCTGCTTAATATCTACCGTGAAAATCCTAT
This sequence comes from Parasediminibacterium sp. HNIBRBA5674, assembly GCF_056745525.1. Taxonomy (NCBI): domain Bacteria; kingdom Pseudomonadati; phylum Bacteroidota; class Chitinophagia; order Chitinophagales; family Chitinophagaceae; genus Parasediminibacterium; species Parasediminibacterium sp. HNIBRBA5674. The sequence continues at coordinate 24,504 of NZ_JBQWIE010000047.1, forward strand.
TATTTAGAAAATGTTGCTTGAAATATACACCTGCATCAATGAATGATACCACATAAGCGCTGCCATATGTGGTATAGAATTCATAGTCATTACCCTTTAGTATATAGCTATAACCTGCGTTCAAGTTTTTTTGCAATTTTCTCTTTTCTAAGTAAAAAGTTTTCCATTACACGTTTCCTATTTTCATCTCTATCTTTAAGAATTTGATGAACAATCTTCTCAAGTAATGACCCAGGTGCAGCGGTTACTTCAAACTTTATGATGTTATCATTTTTCATATCCCAAATTTACTAAAATATTCCTACAAACTAATGATCTCGCCAATGGCTGGTAACAACAATTTCTTACCTGCTTTTTCAAAATCTGCCAAAGCTTGGTCTTTATCTATTTTAATATAGCCAAATGTGTCGTAATGCACACCCAGGGCAAACGCATCTAAATTTATTTTTTGCATACTTATTAAGTAAAGGCGAACGTTTTGGATAGAAAACAT
>NZ_JBQWIE010000048.1:0-23201 GCF_056745525.1 Parasediminibacterium sp. HNIBRBA5674
ATAAATGTTTTCTATCCAAAACGTTCGCCTTTACTTAATAAGTATGCAAAAAATAAATTTAGATGCGTTTGCCCTGCGGTTACATCATCACGATGTATAGTTACCTAGACAAGATGTATACTTATTTTGCTGATACTTACGTAATTCTAATAAAAAATTATGACTTATTGAAAAGGGCGAATGCCCTTTTTGCCCCTTATAAGAACAAATTTTTCTTAGCAGGTGCTTTAAACGGTATGGCTGCCGCTTCTTGCTTATCGCTTGCAGATATGTCTTTTACACTTTTCAAATAGCTTTTTAGTTTTTTGCTTAGTTCTACTACGCCTGTTTCTGGATGATATAATAAGGTATCACGTAATTGTAATGCTTTTGAATAGTCGTTATAAGCAGTATCTACTGCTTTGTTAGCATCAGTAAGGCTAGTAGCATAAGCTTCTAGGCTAGCAATGGTAATGTTCGATTCTTCGGGTGTATACGCAGTTACTTGTTTTAAACTCGCAATAAAATCTTTAAAGTTTTTAATGCGCATATCAAAACTCTGTTGAGATGTAGAATGTTTCTTTGGTGTTTCGGCAGATGTACCATCTGTTGCAGTGGCTTTTGTGCTTGTAGTTAAAAATTCTAATACTCATTTACGCTGGTAGATACGATAGAGTGGCCGTGCCACGTATGCAAGTTGGGTACAAAACTTACTGCCCGCAAGCGCAGTTTGTGATGTTTGAAAAAAGTGGTCACAACCCACAAGTAGAAGAGCCGAGCAAACTGTTTCCTATTATTTTAGAGTTTATGAAGCGCTTGAAAATAGCTGCTTTTGTATTGGCAATTCTTATATTTTTGACTATCAATCAAATAAGCCGTTGTAATGAGCCAACAACATCAAGACCATCAATCAGCTTTTCAACTAGAACGTATAGCGTTGTTTTCTGACGCAGTATTTGCCATTGCTATTACGCTATTGATTATTGAAATTAAGGTACCCAACTTACCTTTTGACAAAAATGCATTTAGCGAAGAATTTGGCCATGCAATGCAAGAAATGATTCCTGAGTTTATAGGCTTTTTAATAAGTTTTATGGTAATTGGCAGTTTTTGGAAAGCCCACCATACTTTGTTTGGTTTTATAAAAGACTACGATAGAAAACTATTATCGCTCAACAACTGGTTTTTGCTCTCTATTGTAGCAATGCCATTTACCACAGCCTTTATGAGCCGCTACATTTTTATTCAGCCATTTTTTATTTATAGCTGTAATGTAATTGTTGCGGGGTTGTTTCAAGTGCGGTTGTGGCGTTATATTATAAATACCAAACACAACCTGCACACAGCTTTACCGAAGGGTATGGCACAATACAAAACTGCTACGCCTTTAATTGTGGTAGGTTGCTTTGTAATATCTTTATTAATACATGTGATTGTTGATGGTATTGTAGCAAGATTATTTTTGTCATGCTTGTTTATTATCAATATTTTAGTTGGGCGCTATTTTAAAAAGAAATACCAGTTAAGTAAGCGATATTAGTTAGCCAATGTTATCAGCCATTTTACAAAAACATCAGCCAGCATTTGCTAAGGTTGTGCCGTTTAATGCGCAACTAGATACCTTATTATTGCAAGATTTTACGGTTGCAAATACTGAATTAACCGATGAGATTTTAAACAATACAGTTAATTTCTCAGCTTATATTAATACCAAACTTCAGACTTCAAATGCCAAATTTGGCATTGGTGGTTACAACGAACATCGTACTATTTACAGCCGTAGTAAAGTGTTTGATACCGCAGACGAACCAAGGCGTTTACATTTAGGTGTAGATATTTGGGGCGAAGCTAAAACGCCCGTGTTTGCTGCATTAGATGGTTTGGTACATAGTTTTGCCTCTAATAATTTTTATGGTGATTATGGTGCTACCATTATTTTACAACACCAAATTGACGGCTTTGTATTTCATGCTTTGTATGGCCATTTGTCGCTAAAAGATTTGGATGGCTTGTACGAAGGGAAACCTATTGCAAAAGGTGAATTGGTAGCGCATTTTGGTAAGGCAGAAGAAAATGGTAATTGGCCACCACACTTGCATTATCAGCTAATTATAGATATGCAAGGTAAAAAGGGTGATTATCTTGGTGTGTGTAAATTAAGTGAACGTGAACAATACTTAGCCAATTGCCCTGATGCAGATTTGATATTACAAATGGTGCAATTTTCGAAATGATGGGAACGCTAATGACGCTGATTTAGGTGGATAAAAGGATTTATAGTTATTGCTTAGATAAAAGTACAATAACGAACAGAACGTAGAAGAGTGCGACGCAACAAAAGCTAAATAGTAGTACTATAGTTGGTGACCAAAAAAGCTACATCCTTTACAGAGTGTGGCCTTTATATGCTTGATGTTGCTTACTATTATTTTTAACCTTATTCCAATACTGCTTGCCTCTCTTCAAAGTCTTCGGTTGTAATTTTTCCAAGTAGCAAAGCGCTTGCGTAGAATATCCTATAAACTTTTTTATATGCACCCACCATTTTCTAGTGTGTCCGCAGCCTTTTTTCATAGATGCTACTACATGGTCAAGGTTTACACTAGTGGTATTGCAGCTACTCATTAAGGTCGCTTCACGTTTGTGAAACTCAGGATGGCTAAATACCATCTCATTTTTTTGCAAGCTTATTAATACAAACCTAGCACCATGTACCATGTATTAAAATACCTTTTGCATATGGTTTTATTTATGATAAATAGGGATTTCTATGTCTATTTTTCTACTGCTGCAATGGCTTTAATGGTTTTAATAATTGAGTCTGGCGTTACAGAAATACTATCAATTCCTTGTTCTACCAAGAATTGTGCAAAGTCAGGAAAATCTGAAGGGCCTTGACCACAAATACCCACTTTTACACCATTGGCTTTTGCCGAAGCAATGAGTTTCGAAATCATGGCTTTTACCGCAGGGTTACGCTCATCGTACAAATGCGCCACCAAGGAAGAATCTCTATCTAGCCCAAGTGTCAACTGTGTCAAATCATTAGAACCTATTGAAAAGCCATCAATATGTTTGGCAAACTCATCGGCCATAATAATATTAGATGGAATTTCTGCCATCAAGTACAATTCAAGGCCATTTTCGCCACGCACCAAGCCAAATTCTTGCATCACATCTTTTACAAGTACTAGCTCTTCTACAGTGCGGCAGAATGGTATCATCACTACTACATTGTCTAAGCCCATTTCTTCACGTACTATTTTTATGGCTTTACATTCTAAGCCAAATGCTGGCTTGTAAGCCTCTGAATAATAGCGTGAAGCGCCGCGCCAACCAATCATTGGGTTTTCTTCATGCGGTTCAAAATGATTACCACCAAGTAAGTTATAGTACTCATTGCTTTTAAAATCGCTAAAGCGCACAATCACTTTGTTTGGATAAAAAGCAGCCGCAATTTTTGCAATACCGTAAGACAATTTTTTGATAAAGAAATCTTCTTCATTATCGTAACCAAAAATGCGCTTCTCAATTTCTTTACTCAATGGTGCATCGTTTAAGGTTTTGTGGTGCATTAAAGCCAAAGGATGAATTTGGATATAGTTGTTAATGATAAACTCTTCACGAGCCAGACCTACACCTGCATTTGGTAAATGTGAAAACTTAAAGCACATGGATGGTGTAGCTACGTTTAGCATCAACTTGGTTTTAACAGGCGGTAAATCTTTTAAATCGTACTCACTTTTTTCAAAGCCAATAATTCCGTCGTATATTAAGCCTATTTCGCCCTCAGCACAGCTAACAGTAATTTCTTGGCCCTCATTAAAAATATCTGTTGCATTGCCACAACCTACAATAGCGGGTACACCTAGTTCTCTTGCTACAATAGCGGCATGACAAGTTCTACCGCCCTTATTGGTTACAATAGCCGATGCTTTTTTCATAATTGGTTCCCAATCTGGATCCGTCATATCGGTTACCAAAACATCGCCTTCTTTAAACTCGTGGCCTTCTACAGCACGCTTATCTAGCGAGAATAAAATGTTCACTTTACCTGCACCAATTTTATCGCCTACAGCAATGCCTTTCATGAGTATTTTTTCTTCTCTTGCGGCATCAAAAATGGCGTACTCAGTTATTTTACCATGGTCTTTTTGTGAGTGAATGGTTTCTGGTCTTGCTTGTACAATAAACAGTTCTTTACTCAAGCCATCAACAGCCCACTCTACATCCATAGGTGTCCATTTACCTTTAATAGATGTGTAGTAGTTCTCAATTTTTACTACCCAATCTGCTAGTTTAATCACCTCAGCATCTGACAAGCAAAACCGATGTTGAAAGCTTTTTTCGGTAGAGATAATTTTCACACGTTCATCAGCTTTATCGCCATACACCATCATCTTATCTTTTACACCCAATTTCTTTTCTATGATTGACTTGTAGCCCTTTTGTAGCGATGGTTTAAACACAATAAACTCATCAGGCGATATAGCGCCTTGTACCACCATTTCACCCAAACCATAAGAGCCATTAATTACCACAACATCCTTAAACCCACTTTCGGTATCAAGGCTAAAAGCCACACCAGACGAACCCAAATCGCTACGCACCATTTTTTGCACACAAATACTTAGCGCCACAGCAAAATGATTGTAACCAAATGTTTGGCGATAACTGATTGCTCTATCTGTAAATAAGGATGCAAAACAATTACGTACACAATCCATTAAAGTAGCAGGGCCTGTAACGTTTAAAAATGTTTCTTGTTGACCAGCAAAAGAAGCATCTGGCAAATCTTCAGCGGTAGCTGATGAACGTACTGCTACATCGGTATAATCTTGTTTATAATTTGCTGACAAAAGTTCGTAAGCCTTAATAATATCCTCACTCATCTGTTTCTCAAAGCGGCCATTACGAATTAATAAACGTACTTGGTTACCACCTCTTCTCAACGATTCGATATTATCGTAATCAATCGTGTTGATGATGTGCTTGATGGTACTTTCTAATCCGTTGTAAGCAATAAATTGGCGATAAGCATCCACAGTAATTACAAAGCCATTTGGAATGTTTACTCCCAAGGCCGCTAAGTGCTGAATCATTTCGCCAAGAGATGCATTTTTACCACCAACGATTTCAATATCGTTAATACCTACTTTGTTTAACGGAAGGATAAAATTGTTTGCCATGAGATTTTTTAGGCGAAGATATCTTGCGTATTTTTCATTATATGGCAACAGGTTAGCATCTTGTGATGATATCTTCACATTATTTCTGGTAATTTTAGCCTATAAAATAACATCTTATCATCAAAAAACAGTGTATGAAACCACACCTGTTAAAGATTCATTTGCAACCAGATCAATCGTTTAGTGTACGGCACGATGTAGTACCGCATTTTTACAACAAGTGGCACCACCATCCTGAACTAGAGTTGGTACATATTATTAAAGGTTCGGGCAGGCAATTTATAGGCGACCATGTACACCATTTTAAGAGTGGCGATATGATTTTATTAGGTGCTGATTTACCACATTATTGGCGCAGCGAAGACAGTTATTTTATATCTAACTCTGGACTAACATGCGAAGCGATTGTGGTACATTTTACAGCTAACTTCTTAGGAGATACTTTTTTTAATTTACCAGAAAATAAAGCCATTGCAAGGCTATTGCAAAAAGCACAGCAAGCGGTAAGAATAAAAAATAATACTCAAAAACAAGTGGGTATTTTACTAGAAAAATTGGTAGCTGTAAAAAATAGCGAACGCATTATTGTACTACTGCAAATACTTGAAGCAATTGCTAATTCAAAAGACACCAAAACCATATGTAGTAAGGGTTTAGAGTTTCATTACAACCCAAGAGAAGTGGATAGATTGAATGCCATTTATCAATTTGTATTGCAAAATTTTTCGGCAGAAATTACTTTGGAACAAGTGGCAAAAGTGGCACACATAAGCCCACAATCTTTTTGTAGATATTTTAAATCGAGAATTAAAAAAACCTTCTCAAAATTTTTGATAGAAGTGCGTATAGGACATGCTTGCAAGCTATTGGCTGAAACTAATAAAAGCATTGCCGACATCTGCTACGAATGTGGTTACAATAATTTTTCAAACTTCAATAGGCATTTTAAAAACATTACCCAAAAAACACCGCTTGAACATAGACACCACTATACCATGATAGGTAAATAAATGTAGTTTATAGAAGCATTTGTTTAAAATGTTACATCTGCACAATAATATGCCTGAAAAACAGTTACAGTATCTTGGCATTAAGTATTCGATCCAATATCAGTGAAGACCCTCTTAACGATGCGAAACTATGTGTTAATATTATTCTGCTACAGTCATTTATCTCAAAATGACACCAACATTCTCTTGGCAAAACCATCAGAAAAGTCAAGCTTTTATCAGCCGCAACAACCTAAAAAGCCTTCATTTTTTGAATCTATTTTTGGCAAAATCATTAAGCCAAAACCAAGCAAACCAACTACTACAACCGTTAAAAAGAAACCCATAAAGATTAAGTACAAAAAATACGTAATGGCAGAAGGCGAAGGCCTGTGGCAAGTAGCGGATAAAAAGAAAATAGCTATTAAAGGTGTACCTGAATGGATAGAATTAATAGCTAAAAGGAATAAACTGCAATTGAAAGACAATCAAGGCAATTATGTGTTAAACGCAGGTGATGCTATTTGGATACCGATGTAAAAATATTTACAATATGTAAAACATAAATATTTTTCGCGTTCTAAAACCTAATTCCTTGTTACACTTACAACCATAACTTTTACTTAAAATTTTATCATTCTACGTAAAGCATTTACCAACTTAACTGTCATAACATTACCTACAACTTTTAAAACATTGGTCGATTATATTATGATAGCGTCCAAAATATATTTATTTATAAAATATATTTTGGACTTTACTATATGGCATTCACACATTCTTCTGCAAAGCCAAAACTGAGTGTCATACCTGCGCCACCCAATCCATTGATGATGTACACATCTTTATCAGGTTGTAAAAATACATCGGTAGCGCCATTAGTCATTTTAGGGTAAATGCCATGCCAAGATTGTATAAGCTGCCAGTTATCTGTAACTGCAAACTGCTTTAAGTAATCCATCACCATGGTATTTATGAATGCTTTATCGAATGGATCAAACGTTAATCCATACTCATGGCTATCACCAACCGTCAATTGGCCTTTATCATTTTGCGATACCATTACATGAATACCCCATTGTAAATAGTCGCTCATTTCTGCCTCGTATCTAGTCTTTAACTTTGGTAGAGAAGCGGCTGCTTTAAAACTATTATAATGAATTAATGATAAACCGCCACATAATGAAACGCCCATTCGATTGCTTGGTGTATCTGTTGTAAAACGTAGCATTTGTAGCTTACACTTTGTAATAGCCAACTGCTGAAACTGTTGTGGGTACAGCGTTTCAAAATCTGCACCGCTGCATATACATACCACATCTGCTTGCAATGTTTCATTACCCATCCATACTTTACCTGTTGCCACATTGGTAACTGCCTTACCCCAAATAAACTGTACATCCAAAAACTCTTCTAAATATTTTGCTACGGTTACTATAGCTACACGTGGGTCTACAATCGTTTCAGTAGCACTGTACAAACCGCCTAATAAACCATTACCATTTACACCATTATATTTTTCTAAGATGGCACTTTTCTCTAGCAGGGTTACGGGTCTACCGCTTTGTGTAAATGCTTCGTACAGCTCTTGCAATACCTGCCATTCATCATGGTGGTGCGCTACATGCAAGCTACCTACTTCATCGTACCATAAGCCAGTACTATCTGCAATATCTTTCCAAATGGTTTTGCTACGCATGGCTCGATTGTACAACTGCCCATCGGGCTGCCCAATAGGCCATAGCATACCAAAATTTCTAATAGACGCATCAACCGCTTGTTGCGTTCTTTCAATAATGGTAACCCTAAAGCCTTTTAAACTAAGTGCTCTAGCTGTGGCTAAACCTACAATACCTGCACCTACTACAATGGCTGATTGACTATTACTTTGCATGACGTGACGTGATGATTTTAAACAATTGATGGTGAATAATTAAGCTAACCGCAATTAATAGTGTGCCTATAATACTAGCAGTATAAAACAAGCCAGAAAAAAAGCTTACCCAATTGTATTTGATGGTAATAAACTCTTTTATAAGTAGTACTAATACAGTACCTAAATAACCAAATGCATCTGCTATGTACATTACAAAGCCAACATTGGCTCGTATTTGATAGGTTGATAACATACGTTCAAAATAGAGGCAGTTAAAAGGTATATAGGCCAAGTACATACCAGTGGTGCAAAGCAACATCCAAGTTACTGGCGAAATATAATTAGAAGTATAAAGTAGTGTCGCTACCGCAGACAATAACACACCAAAAATAACAATGTAGTGTGCGGCTACAAATGCCTTGTAATTGTTCTTGATTAGAAAAAAGCCACCAATCATTGCCAGTACAATCAGCGATACATTGGTACTCATTTTGGCAAAAATGCTAGCATTATTTTGGTAGCCAGTTTCTATCCATAGTTCGTTAGCAAAGTCTTCGCAAAAGTCTCTTACAATGGTAAACGCACCATAAGCAATAACCACTGGTGTGATAGCTAGGCCAAATGTTTTTACAAAAGCAATTCTTTCAGCCTTTGTCATTGGATGGCGCTTTGTTCTGTGTGCCATATCATCAACCGATGGTTGCGGTGCTTGTTGTATAAACCAAACTGCTATCAATAATGGCAATATAAAAAAGCCGCCAGCTACAAAAGGCATCCACCAATCTGTAATATGCCATTGCAACAGTAACCACTTGCCTATTGACTTTGCTAAACCAGAAGCGAATATGAAACTAGTGGCTAAAAAAGCCCCCATAATTTCTGTGGTTTTTCTACCTTCTAAAAAGCCAAACACTAAGCCGAAAACCATACCTAGCGGCAAGCCATTTAAAAACATACAAATGATATTGTAAGGCGCTGGAATAATGGCAAAACCTAGTAACGACAACCATGCTAGCCCAATAAACAACACAATAAAATACGTCCTTTTTATTGGCTGCATGGCAGAGATAAACTTAATGCCTATAAACTTACTTATCATGTAACCAATTACCTGTGCTACCACCAAACACACTTTGTATGAGATACCAAGAAAGAAAACATTTGTGTAAGTAGCCACTGTATAAGGCTTTCTAAAACCATACATACATGCGTAAATGATAAACGCACATAACGACATACAACATACCGTTACCCAAGGCGTTTTAGCTAGCCATTGTTGTACAGCACTATGTTTATTATCTGATACAAATACTTGCATGAACTAACAGAAATTATTGATTTGTAATAGCAGCATCTAACAAATGCATAATCATCATGTGCTTGTACTTAGTTAATGCGGGCAAAGGCTGGTGTTCTACTTTTGCTTGTTCATCCCATTTGCGTAGCGCCACATATTTCTCGCACAATGGATCACTTTCAAAAGACATCGCTTCACTTTCTGTCATAATACCGCCTTGGTGCATGAGCGTATTTTTACTAGCTTCAGATAATAAATTGCAGTACTCGGGATATTTAAAAGTGAGATAGCGTTTGGCTGCTACATGGCTTGCTACCATTTTAGCAATGTTTTCAGAAAAGCCTTTACTGCGCAAATAGTCACCACCTAGTTTTTCATGGTCTACAATACCAAACCGATCCATGTGTTGCAAGCCATCTTCTGGTTTTGCGAACTCACACAAATGCCCAATGTCATGAAAAAAGGCCGCTAAAACTGTATCTCTATCGGCACCATTTGCTTCGGCAAGTTCTGCACATTGGCACATATGTTCTATTTGCGATACTGGCTCACCAATATAATCTTCACTACCAAACTTTTCGTACAATGCAATTATTTCATCAGCCACTTGGTGAATTTGCTGCTGTTGTTCCATGTAAGTCATCTTATCAAAATTTAGGGTTGACAATTTTTAACTCAAGCATTTTTACTTACTGTAAATACTTTTTATTGGTTCTGCCACAGGATGATTAGCCGTAAATATGAAGCCAAGTAATTTTGCAAACGTGGCTGCCAATTGCTGCTGAAATAATGTATTGCCATTTTTTACTTCACCAAGTGGTGCGGTATCTGGGCCAATAGCTGCAATCCAAATTTGTCCAGCATCTTCAATTTTTTCGCCATGATGGCGCCAATTATCTTTTACCTTATCGCCTCTACCATGGTCGCAAGTAATTACCAAAGTGGTTTTGTTTTTATATACAGGCGATGATTGTATATACTGCCATAAATCTGCAATCATGGCATCTTCTGCATGAGCCGATTTTAAATATTGATCGTACTGCCCACCATGTGCAAAATCATCGGTTTCATCAAAAGCGATATACAACACTTTTGGCTGGTAAGCTTTCATGTATTCTCTTGCAGCAAAATAGGTAAATACATCTGGCCTTACACCAATAGGTCTTGTGGTTAAAAACTGCATATCGTTTATTAACTGTAATGCTGAGGTCTTAAACTTCAAGGTATCTACATCAGCATTTACATACAAGCCACTGCGTTTGGTATTTAAGATGTAAGGAAAAACATCCCAAGTAGAAAATGCAGCTACTTTTCCTTTGTAATTTTTTTGCTGGTTTATAAACTCAAGCACATTCACATTCTTATTCCAAATCTTATCATTACTATTCACTAAAGTATCTGGATAGCCTGTAAAAATTTCGTTGTACCCAGGGTAAGAAAACTTGTACTTATTTGCATTGCTCACTTCACTACCCTGCCATCTATTACCATACAATTGCCCTTTTGTGGCTATCGTTTGCCAGAAAAAAGGAAACAGTTTTTTACGTCTTTCATTAATATCATTTGCCCAAAACATAGCATTGATTGCAGCGCTATCTTTTGTGTAAGTTTTGTTCTTCAAAATAACGGCATCGGCACCGCCAAACACTTCTTGCCAGCGCATACCATCAAGCGTAACTATTACTAGATTTTCTGTTTGATGCTGAGCGTTTGTAGTAGTTACAACACTTAGTAGTACAAGTATTGCAAGTATTGATTGTAAAGTTTTCATTTGCTTTATTACTATTTTATTGGTTTAATTATTTTCTGCTTGAATTAAGGGTAACAAGGCCATCAAATCGTTGATAATAAAATCGGGCTTTGCCGACTGTAACTGTGCCACAGTGTGCGCACCTGTAGTAATACCTATTGACAAGCCACAGCCTGCATTTTGCCCTTCTTGAATATCGATGATTGAATCACCAACTTTTACTACTTCTTTAGCATTAGCAATACCAAACTTTTGCATAGCTAATAGTATCATATCTGGCAAAGGCCTGTTATTAGGCACATCAGAAGCCGTTACTAGACTATCTATTTCTTTACCAACTTGCCATTGTAGTTTTTGCAAAATAAGTTCAGCAGTTGCTCTATTGTAACCAGTATTTAGCACCACGCTAATGCCTATTTTTTGCAACGCACTAAACAGTTGTACAGCATTAGGTTGGGGTTTTATAGGTAATGTACCGTAGGCATCAGCCAAGTGTTGTAAAAAATAGCTAAATGCATTATCGGTTACTTCGCTATTAACCACACCACAAGCCAGTAAAATATCTTTAGTAGCTTTCAGTTTTTCCTTACCTGCACCATGTAGCAGTACATCGTCAAACGTTACATCTACACCTGCTTCGTTTATAGCCATATGTAAGGTTTTGTATACTACGTTATCTTCATCTACAGTAGTACCTGCCATATCGAAAACCACCATTTTTATCATTTTGCCTATTTATTATTTGTTAAATTCTTTTTTGATATCCTCAACCTTATCCATGGCAGGACCTTGCAATATTTTACGCCAGTCTATTGATTGATGGTATTTTTTCATAGCTTGGTCTACATCAAAAATTCTTGGGTCGTGTTGCTCTAAAGTATAAGGTGTAAAATCTGGTTTATTGGTAAAAAAATCTTGCAATAAAGAAGCGGTTACATCATATTGATTGACATAAGGTACACCTAAAATATTATAGATAGTTTTAAGTATCGAGCCAAAATTGGCATGAGTATGGCTTACATAGCCACGCTTTACATAAGGCCCTGCCATCATTAAAATACTACGGTGTGCATCTATATGGTCTACACCACCTTGAGGGTCGTCTTCTGTAACAATTACCAACATATTTTTCCAGTATTTGGTGCGAGATAAGAAGTGTAAAATTCTACCCACAGCTAAATCATTATCTGCCATAAACGATGAACGATAAGGGTAACCATCTTGTGGTCGTACACTTGCGCCATGATCGTTTGGCACTTGCATGGTAACTAAAAAAGGCATTAATTGCTTACCTGTTAACCATTTTTTGGTAAACTCTTCTTCAAATTGTTTCATCCTAAACTGGTCTGGAATGTTCATATTAAAGCCAGCATAGTTGTGACTGGTACGTGTAAACAATGCTTTTTGCATAGGCACCATTACACCATGCGCAGCGCCTGTTGCAGTATCCATCAACTCTTCACGCACATGTGCGGTTTCGTTGGCTTCGCCAAAATTGTAGAAGTTAATGTGCTTTCTTTCTAAGGCTTCCCAAAGCCCTCCTGTTTCTGCATAATCTTCAGGATCCATACTACCTGTTGAGCCAGGAAAACGACGACCCGGTGCAGTAGAGAATAGCTTGGTTGTTTTTTCTACATCTGAGTTAGCTTCTACCCATTCATTTGGCACTACACCCATCATCCAATGGTGACCATGAATAGAGGCATCACTATCGCAATAAAAATTATCGCTGAAGGAAAAGGTTTTAGCGAGCTTATGATGGTTAGGCGATACCCTTAAGTTTTTAAATTTAGCCTTAGCAGAATCTGGTAACGTGTATTCGCAATTAACACCAAACTTGGACAAAGTAGTATCACCATTAGCATTTTGTAATTGTCCCAATACTTCATCGTAAGTTCTATTTTCTTTGGTAATGTACACAATATATTTAATAGGGCTCTTGCTAGAAACTGGCAATACTGGCAATGGATTAGTGGCATCATCTACCATCGTGGTTGCTTCAAATGTGTTGCTAATAACTTGCTTAGTATAAGCAACCAAAGCACTACTATTTGGCATGGCTATTTTTTGAAAACTACCTAATAGTATATCGCCAATATAAGTACCCTGAATAGGCGCTTTAAAACCTGCACCACCATTTGGCCCAGCACCTAAACCTCTACAAGTAATAACGTATAGTTCTTGCTCATCTTTACCCAATTGAACTCTTGTTGGCCCCCAACCTGTGGGTATTAAACCTTTGGTAGTTTTAGTGGCTACATCTATTACAGCTACAGCATTAAAACCTAGTAAAGCCACGTACAATGTTTTTTCATCTTTGCTAAGTGTAATACCAAATGGCAATAACCCTCTAAACTTATCAATACGAGCATCTACCTTAATAGCAATATGCCCTAGCAGTTTGTGTTGTTTGTAATCGATGATAGAAATATTGTCATTTGTAGCATTGGTTACATAGGCATAACGTTTACCAACTGCAATAGAATTTGGACTTGCACCACCTACCACCTCTGCCTCTTCAATCATTTCACCAACTTGGTAGCCTGTTTTAAATTTATCAACTACTTTATTGGTGGTTAAATTAATGGCAAATACGCTCATTGCTTCTGGTGCATTTGGGCTGCCAACACCAGGAATTTCTTTGCCTTCAATCTCCGTACCTTCTCTAGCTTCTTTCGTATTATCGCCATATGGATGGTAAGGAATCATTAAAGAGTCGTAGTTCTTTTTATTGGTTGCACCTTTTACTAAAGGATAGGCGTAAACCCCCACATTGGCTACAAAAGCCATTGATTTATCTGCACTAATAGCCAAGCCAAATGGCTGACGACCAGCAGGTATGGAAGCCGTTATTTTTTTATTGATAAGATTGTAGCGTACGAAGCGAAAATTGCCTCGGTCTAAAATCAATAATTCGTTGTTGTTTAATAATAAATCTGACGTAAAACTGTCTTCAAAATCAATTGTACCTACTTTGCCATTTAGGCTAATAGAATCAATACGTTTAAAATGTTCAATATCGTATACGATTACTGCGCCATTATCGCCACCACTTAAATACACTGTTTTAGAATCTGGCGCAAATGCTACGCCAAGAAAAGAACCTTCTGGTATTGGTGAAGGAATTATTTTATTTGCAAGTATTGAATCGCTAGAAAATGGACTCGCAGCTAAAGGCTGATGTGCCAACTGAGACGTTAATTGCTTGTTGTAGCTAGGCACACGAGTATCTTGCATGGCAGCAATATCTATAATGGTAAATACCCCATTGTGTAGTGTTACTGCTTTTTTACCATCGGGTGAAATAGCCATACCAAATGGATCGTGTGAAATACGTATCATTTCGCCAGCCGGCGTTACAAACCTACCGCTTGGCAAAATGGACACACCTTTTTCATCTATTTTACAAAACTGTTGCTTACTTGGCACTTGCAAAAACGTTAGTTTTTTTGGCTGTGCTATTGCAATTGCTGTTATTAAAATCAGCGGTATTGTTAGTTTTAAATAAGCCATAACAAAATACGTTTTGCAAAAATTAAAAGTAAGGCGAAATACAAGATTTCGCCTTACTTGAGGTATTATCAAAGTGTTATTGATAAATGATTATTGAAGAATCCACATTGATTTAGTAATGTCATCGCTACCAGCGTATTGGCTTTGTACAGCCGCTTTTACATTGGTTGCATTAGTTGAATATTCAGATGATGGATATTGAAAACGTAAAGGAATAACGTTACCATTGCCTACACCAGCACCAATTGAAAAAGTAGGTACACCTGTTCTTCTCCATTGGTAGTAACCTTCGTAACCAGAATTACGGGCTAAGGTTAAATAACGTTGTGTAAGAATTTTATTCAAATCTGTTGCATCGCCAGCCAATTTAACTGAAGATTGTGCAAAATAATCTGCATAGTTGAAAGTAATGTTGTAGTTAATATAATCGCCAGGCGCAGTACCTCTTAAAAAAGAAACAGTATTGGCGCCATCATTTACACCATAAAAAGCAAACATTGCAGTAATGCCTTTTTGATACCAAGTACTAGCTATACCAGATACCCAACCTCTGTTAATAGCTTCTGCAATGTTTAAGCACATTTCTGGGTAGCCCACTATAAAAGTATTCTCACCAGTATAGCCATCATAATATCTTTTACGACCAATTGGCGAAATAGTAAATGCATTAATATTAATACCTAGTGTACTCATATTATCGCCATTATTACCACCAACAAAAGATTTGAATGATGTATCTGAAAAGCCCAATCCACGTGCAGGATCGGCCACTTTCATCGCCCTTAAATCTTTCAAACCCGCTAAGGTATTTAACCAAGTGGCAGCAACGCACAAACGTGTAGCATCGTTACCATAGTTACCTTTATTGTTAGGATAATTGTTGTAAGCTGCATTGTAAACGTATTCCCAATTATCATTCAAATCAGTCATAATTGAATATTTAGTTGGGTTGTTTACAACATCAGCAAATTTTTGCTTGATATTCAAATCCGCATCTGCTGATTTTTTACTTAAATTAATCAATACACGCAATTTGAATGTGTTTACCACTTTTTGCCATTGCTTTAAAGCAGCCAAACCATCTTTAGCATTTGAAACTCTTTCTACATAGTAAAAATCGCCTAATAGAGATGTATTAGAAGCAGCAATTAAAGTAGCTAATTGTGTATTAGCATCTTCTAGTAATTGCAAAGTCTGTACAAAAATTTGCTTTTGTGTATCATACTTTGGTGTAGGATTAGTAGTGCCTTGCAAAGCTTCACTCATAGGTAAATCACCTACTTTCATAGTCATGTTGTAAAAAACATAGGCTTTAAAAAACTTAGCCAAAGCTGCATACGGATTATTAGTGCCAGATGCTTTTGCGGCTTCTTTTTCCATAGCACTAATGTTATTTAATACATTGTACTGCAAAGACGCACTACCAGACCAATACTCATTGGTACCATAATAAGTGTAGGTAGACAATGTGTATTGAGAGAATTTATCTTCATCACCACCTGGAAGTACCACTAAGCTATTTTCAATTTGTCTTAGCAATAAATATGCAGGTACCGATGTAGGCTGGTTATTGTTGACTGAATAAGTGTCAAACGTTTTAGAGCAACTGCTTGCTACAATAACTATAGCCAAAAGCAGTATGCCTATTTTATTTATCTTTTTCATGATTTTATTTTTTTGTGTTTTCAAAAAAGATGGTTGATTTAGAAAACAAAATTTACGTTAAAGCCATAGCTACGTGTAGTAGGCGTTTGAAGATCATATTCTTTACTGTTGCCACTATTGTAGTTACGACCAGAATATTGGTCAACATCCATGTCTTTAAAACGATTAGGGAAGAAGTACAATAAGTTACGACCTACCAGTGACATATCAATTTTAGAGATAAATGATTTTTTACCTAAGAATTTAGCAGGTACAGAGTAAGTGATTACCACTTCACGCAATTTAGCATAGGTTTTCTTTACAGATGTATGCTCAAAATCGTTAAAGAAGCTGCTCACATAATCTTGAATAGAACCAATTACGCTTGCATTTTTAGCATATTTCAATGCACCTGCATTAGTTATTACACCAGTAATAGGATCGTAGGTAATGGCTGGGCTACCTGACGCCAATTGCACACCTTCGCCAACATAAGTACCTACAAAACCTGGCGTTACAGAGAAGCTATTTGTGGCAGGGTTATAAACAGTATTTTTAGCTTCAATAGCACGTGCAGCACCTACAGCACCTTCAACTGTAAATATGTTAGAACCGCCCTCGATACCTTTACGCATTACACGGTCTTGTACCATACCGCCTACTTTACCATCAAATTGGAAAGAGAAGCTAAATTGCTTGTAAGAAAACTTGTTATAAACTGACCATGACCAATCAGCATCTGCATTACCTACATACTGTACTTTTGGCAAATACACAGGATAACCAGCACTGTTATTAATCACTTGACCATCTTGTGTTTTAGCAGTAACACCTGCATATAATTTATCTACACGGTCGCCTTGTTGAAACTGATAACTTGAGAAACTAGCTGGTAAGTCTTTATACGTTTCTTTAAAAGTACTCCAGTTAACCAACACATCCCAATTTAAACCTTTTGCACTTCTAATTGGTGAACCTGTAAGAGAAATTTCAGCACCACGAACTTGTGTTTTAATAGCGTTTGTGGTAAAGCCTGATAAACCAGTTGCTTGACTCAATGGATAATTACGTATACCAGGACCAACAATATTATTAAAATAGGTAGCCGTTACACCCAATCTATTTTTTAAGAATTTCACATCAAACCCATATTCTAAACTAGATGTTTCTGATGATTTGATATTTGGATCAATAACAGTAGATGGTGAACTAGCACCAGACTGACCATTGTAAGTAGTACCAATGCTATAAGCAGGATTAGACAATGAATATGATGGACCGCCATAAGCAGATACATATTGAGTACCATAACCAAGACCATAACCAGCAGGACCTATATATGGATTTGTGCTAGGTGCTTTCGCTTGTGCATAAGAAGCTCTTAGTTTTAAGAAGCTAATAGCAGAAGGTAGTTTCAAATAGTCAGATAATACAGTTGCGCCAGAAAATGAAGGATAGAAATAGGTATTATTGTTAAGCAATAATGTTGAGTTTTTATCAACTCTACCAGTTGCCGTTAAAGAGAAATATTTATTAAAGTCAACATTTAAAGAGTAGTAAGCACTTAGTACCAACATTTTAGAGTTGAAGCTATACGCTTTTACTGGATTTAATGAGTTAGAGAAAGAATACAAACCTGGTACATTCAAGTAATCAGTAGTTGTAAAGCTAGATCTATACTCAAAATTACGAGCATTAACACCACCTAAAACATCATACGTAATACCACCTTTAAACTTGTTATTGTATTTTACAAAAGCTTCTAAGTTGTTGTCAAATAAAGAACGTTGGTCTTCCCTATAATCGCCACGGTTTAATTCTCTACCGTAAGGGTGTGCAGAGTAAGGCATTTTTTCTGTTCTCAAAACATCATTAGCCGAAAGATTGGTTCTTAATGTTGCTTCTAAATGTTTACTGTGCGTATAAGTTAGAGACACATTACCAGTAATGTCATTTTTTGTATGACCACGTAACCACTCATAACTTACAAAGTAAGGGTTGTGATAACGTTGATATTCAGCAAAAATAGATTGTACACCTTCTTTACCTGGCTGCCAATAATTACGCATATCATCAATGTTCCAGTCTGCGCCTGTCCAAACAGTAACTGTGTAAATAACACTATTAGGACCATACACTACATCTGGAATATTTGGAGAAAACTGACGATTATAGTTTAAAGTACCATCAATTTTTAACTTGCTACTAAGGTTGTAGCTAGCA
This sequence comes from Parasediminibacterium sp. HNIBRBA5674, assembly GCF_056745525.1. Taxonomy (NCBI): domain Bacteria; kingdom Pseudomonadati; phylum Bacteroidota; class Chitinophagia; order Chitinophagales; family Chitinophagaceae; genus Parasediminibacterium; species Parasediminibacterium sp. HNIBRBA5674. The sequence continues at coordinate 18,461 of NZ_JBQWIE010000048.1, forward strand.
TTCATATTAAAATTGATAGTATTTAACTTGGTATTTGGTATAATACCTTTTTGATTAGTATGCGTTAAAGACATTCTAATGCTAGAACGGTCCGTAGCAGAAGAAAAGCTTAAGTTATTGGTTGTTAATAAACCTGGGCGTATAAAACGTTTCAGGTTATCTACACCGCGAGCTACATAAGGTGTTGCTTTTCTTACACCAGTAACTGGATCAATTGGACTATCGTACTGAGGAAGCAACTGACCATTTAGAGCAGGGCCCCATACATCATAGTCACCATCATTTAATCCGCCACCTTTACCATCACCAAATATATAAGTTGAGTAGTCACCCCCACCATACTGAGCTTGTGTTTTAGGCAAGGCAATAAAACCTTTGTTTATTTGCGTGCTTGAGTTAAACTCAATAGTGTAGCCTTTATCGTTTTTCTTACCCTTTTTTGTAGTAATTAAAATGGCACCATTTTGTGCACGGCTACCATAAATGGCTGTAGCTGCTAAACCTTTTAATATTGTGTACGATTCAATATCATCTGGGCTAAGATTCCAAGTATCTGAAGTGATAGGTATACCATCAACTACATACAAGCTGATGTTGTAGCCTCGAAACGATACGTTTGGTGAAGCCAACATTTCTTGGTTAATAGCTACATCCAAACCAGCAACTTTACCTACTAAACTGTTTACTGGGTTTACCTCTCTAGCTTTTACTAAATCGGCGCCTTTTACTTCTTGTACAGAGTAACCTAATTTTTTAGTTTCTTTTTTTACACCCAAAGATGTAACTACCACTTCTTCTACTTGTTTTGCATTTTGTACCAATGCAACACTTATGTAGTTAGTATTTACTGTAATTATTTGGGCATCATAACCAATAATACTTACAGTTATTTTACTGCCTTTAGGTGCTTCAATTGCAAATTCGCCTTGCACATTTGTTGAAGTTCCTTTTGAAGATTTTGCAATCATAATACTAGCACCATCAATTGGTTTTTGTGTAGTTGCATCTAGTACTTTACCCTTTACTTGCACAGTTTGGGCAAGTAACATTTGTGGAATACTTATTACTGCAATAGCCAGTAACAAGCATCTAAAAAATGAATGTTTTAATTGCTTCATAAACAGATTTTTAACGTTTAGGAAGCAAAATTATTTGGGGTATGTTATGTTAAAATGTTGCAAAAGTTAAGTTGTAGTAAACAAATTGTTATCTAAAATCAATTTTGTGTACAAATATTAAACAATTGTGAATAAACTGTTAATAGAACACTATAAGCTTTAGGCAGGCTTGTTAAACAAATAGGCTACCAATAAAATAGCATCACCTTCGCCTACATTACGAGGGTTATGCAAAGTAGTTGCATCAAATAATAAGGTATCACCTTCTTCCATTACATACACCTCGTTACCTATTACGTACTCAACTTTCCCTTTTAGCAATAGTTTGAATTCGTAAGCATCAGTACTTACCATAGGTCTACTTGCATTTGGTTGTAGGGTTAATATCACAAAGTCTAAATGCTGATCGTTAATGGTAGTTGATAGTAACCGTTGGTAGCTAAACCCAATGGCATTTTCTTTTTCAAAAAATTGGTTCTGTGCCTTCTTTTTAAAAATGACTTTGTTAGCAACAGGCAAGCTATTAATGTCTTTAAAAAAATCATTCACGTCAATTTGTAGCGACTTGATGATGTTTAAAAACACCGTTAAAGAAGGAATAGTACGATTATTTTCCACTTGGCTAAGCATACCTTTAGTTACGCCTGCATTATCTGCTAGTTCTTGCAGTGTAATATTTTTTTCTTTGCGTACTTCTTTAAGCTTATTGGTAATTTGAACAATAATATCTTCTTGCATTGGCCAATAATTTGTACAAACTTACAATGTGTTTATATAATCTATCATTCTAAATACACAATCTAATGTCAAAGCGTGTACTTACCCTTTTTTCATTTTTTTCAAATAAGCAATCAACGCTGCAGGGTGATCTGTTTGTAAGCCATCTAGCCCAAGTGCTAATGCTGCTTGCCAATGCTTGTCTTCATCTTTCCCTTGAATATCGGCCCAAATAGGCACTTGTTTATCCTTGGCAGCTTGTACGGTTTCTAAACTGTACTCGTTGTAATTGCCATCTAGAATATCTATTTGGTACTTTGCTAGAACGCTATCCATCATTGCTTTTGACGTAACAGCTTTAGGCAAACTAATCATTAATGGCATCTTGGGCGCAATACGCCTCCAATCTATTAATTGCTGCGGTTGATTAATATACACCACCACATGTTTCTGCATGTTGTTGGCTACAATGGCTTGATAAGCTTGCTGTACAGAAGCCTCTTTAAAGTCTAAATAAATATTTATTTTACCCTTGGATAGTTGTAACACTTCTTGAAAACTTTGTACAGCTTGGCTAGCCCATTCAGGGTGATTGGTATCACGAACTTGCAACGCTCTAATGCTATCGTACAAGCAATCTTTTACTTTGGCATTTACGCCTGTCATGCGTAGTAAGGTTGCATCGTGCATAATTACTAGTTGGCTATCTTTTGTTGTGCGTAAATCTATTTCTACATAATCTACCCCATTTTTAATAGCATTTTTATAAGCTAACAAAGTATTTTCAGGTGCATTGGTATGATCACCACGGTGCGCCACCACCACAAAGCGATGTTTGACTTTAGGAACCGCATTGGGCTGTGCAACTAATACAAACGGTAAAGAAGCAACAATAAGAACTATAAAAAAGCGCATGTGATAATTGTTTATGCTGCGCAAGTAACACAGAAAATAAGCGATAACATATGAACTGTTGGTTAACATTTTACTAGAGAATACCAAACCAAAACACCAACACTATTTTTACCGAAAAGAAACACATGACACGCCTACTAACCTTGCTCTTCACAATTGTTACAATAAACAGCTTTGCCCAAAAAGCAGTATTTATAATTGCCGATGGCATACCAGCAGATGTAATTGAACAAGCAAACACTCCTAATCTTAAACGCATTATTGCACAAGGCAGTTATGTAAGGGCACATGTTGGTGGCGATAAAAATACCTATTCGCAAACACCCACAATTTCAGCCGTAGGCTACAATAGTTTACTCACTGGTACTTGGGTAAATAAACACAATGTATGGGGTAACGATATTAAAGCGCCTAACTACAACTACCCTACTATTTTTAAACTGTTTAAGCAGCAATATCCTACCAAAAAAATAGCGGTATTTAGTAGTTGGCTAGATAATAGAACCAAACTGGTAGGCGAAGGCTTGGCTGCTACGGGCAACTTACAAGTAGATTATAAAGCCGATGGTTACGAACTAGATACTTTGCAATTTCCACACGACAAAGCAGGTAACTATATGCACCTAATTGATGAAAAAGTAACCGATGAAGCAGCGGTAACTATTAAAAAGAATGCGCCAGATTTAAATTGGGTATATCTAGAATATACCGATGACATTGGCCACAAATTTGGCGACAGCCCAGAACAACAAGATGCCCTTGCACAACTTGACAAGCAACTAGGCGCTATTTACGATGCCATACAATACCGAGAAAAGCACTACAAAGAAAAATGGCTACTCATTATTACCACTGACCATGGCAGAGACGAAGCCACAGGCAAAGGCCACGGTGGGCAATCTGCAAGGCAGCGTAATACATGGATAGCTAGTAACCAGCCACTAAACAATTATGCCCACAATTACACACCAGGCATTGTAGACATTATGCCTACTTTGGCTAATTACTTACATGTAAATATGGTTGATTCTATTGCCAAAGAAGTAGATGGCATTTCATTGATAGGCAAAACATCGGTACTGAACCCAAGTGTAAATATTTTTCAGAACAAAGCAGATATTACATGGCAAACGATTGATACGACAGGCTCAGTCACTATTTGGTTAAGTACCACCAATAATAAAAAGCAAGGCGGTAGCGATGAATACATGAAACTTGCTACTGTACCAGCTAGCCAAAGGTATTGCACGGTAAACATTAGCCAATATCCTTCTAATTTTTACAAAATAGTAATTGAGGGCAAATACAACAGTGCCAATACTTGGTGGATGAAGGAGAAATAAATGCGGTATACCAGCTACAAACCCTTTGTTTTATAAACATTAGCCAAAATGAATTTAGATTGTCTACTTAAAACTGTATCGATTAATATTCAACTTAAAGAATTAGACAATTATTTGGCTACTTTAACAGCTCACAAAGTAACCCCATGTCATCAATCGTTTTAGCTTGCTCATTAAAAAGCCGCATCCAAAATTGGATGCGTTTTTTTGATGCAATAAAAATGGTCTTTTACAGGCTATGTAGTGAGAAAATAGAGAAATTCCTTTCATTGAATTAAATATAGCTTTGTTCAAACGAAATTTATTGGATGATGTATTACTTGAAAGCATTTTAATTTCGTGCGCAAAAACAAAAAATCAAACTTTTCCCCAAAATTTAAACTCAATACAAACTGAAGTTCAAATAAGATTGTGTAGTTTTCGGGCTAAAATACCTCTAGCCATAAAGCCACAATTTAATACTGTTCATAAAATGTTAAACATCGTATTATACAAAGTGGAATAATTAGAAACAAACGAAATAATCAACATAATGTTCAAGTTTACTAATGCACTATATGAAAGAAAAGAGAATAATTGACCACATCAATATTGATAATTTTGCCGTTACGCCTAAATACTTACAAATTGCTAATTCAATACTAAAAG
>NZ_JBQWIE010000049.1:0-21880 GCF_056745525.1 Parasediminibacterium sp. HNIBRBA5674
ACCCAAACAATAAATGGCTGTACTAGTGCGGTAAGTAATAGTGTAACGAGTGCGCCAAAAACGATACCAGTTGCGCCTACGGTTACCACACCAGTAAGCTATTGTTTAAATGCTACAGCAACTGCACTAACAGCAACTGGCACTAATTTATTATGGTACGGTACAGTGGCTACAGGTGGTACTTCTAGTATTACTGCGCCTACACCAATAACAACAGTGGGCGGCTCAACAAATTACTATGTATCACAAACAGTAGGTAGTTGCGAAAGCCCAAGAGCAGCTATAAACGTCATTGTAATTGCTACACTTGCACCAACGGTTGTTTCGCCAATTACATTTTGCCAAAATACTATAGCCTCTCCTTTAACTGCAACAGGTACTAACCTCTTGTGGTACGGTAATGCTGCAACCGGAGGCATAAGTAGCAGCACTGCACCAATACCGCCAACTACAACAGCGGGAACAACCAACTATTATGTTAGCCAAACAGTAAGTGGTTGCGAAAGTCCTAGAGCTACAATCGCAGTTATAATAGAAACCTTCAACATTAACTTATCTGCTAATCCAAATCCTGCTTTTGGTGGTGTGGCTTTTACCGGACAGATTACAGCTAACTTGCCAATAGCAAGTAGTATTTGGCAGCCAAGTAATTTGTTTGTTAATAATTTATCTACGCAAACTATTGTTGCGCCAGATACAAGCTTTACAGTAATAGTAACTGGTGTTTCAGCAAATGGCTGTAGAAGTACTGCTAGTAAGTTGATAACGGTAGTACCTTTTAACAACACCATTTTTATACCTAATGCTTTAACACCCGCAGCCGTAGGCACCGATGCAAGCGTGGTAAAAGTATATGGTACAACAGTAAAAACTGCGCAACTACTTGTATATAATCAGTGGGGGCAATTAATTTTTCAAACCGATAGTGCTACTACAAAAGGTTGGGATGGTACATTTAATGGCAAAGCACAACCATCTGGTGTGTACACTTATGTGGTGCGTGTGGTGTATCAAAATAATAAAGTAGAAACCAAATCAGGTTCTATTAACCTAATAAGATAAGTAGCCTTCCAAACCTAATTGTAATTATGAAGAAGAATATATCGCTTATAATAGCCTTGATGTTGGTGTTTCAGGCTGTAAAAGCACAAGTAGATCCACATTTTACACAATACTATATGCACCCACTGTTTTTAAATCCTGCATTAACGGGTGTTATAAGCGATGGTGATGTACGTGTAAGTGGCATTTATAGAAACCAATGGGGCACTGTAAGTAACCCATTTCAAACTGTAGGTGTAGCTGCTGATATGCTTACTACCAATAATTGGGGCTTGGGTGTAAACCTGATAAACCAAACCGCTTGTAATGGTGGTTATAACAATACCAATGCTTACTTAAACGTAGCCAATAACAATATTCGCTTTGGTAACGGGGGTACACATTTTGTGAGTATAGGCATGCAGCTAGGTGTGATAAGCAAACGTTTTAATGCTAGTAAACTACAATTTGGTGATCAGTTTAATCCTTCAACAGGTAGCTATAATCCTGGTGCATCTAGCAGCGGTACACAATATGTTCAAAATTTATCGCAAACAGTGTTTGATGCAGGTGCAGGTATTGCCTACTTTGATGCAACACCCAATAAGAAAGTAAATTTTTATGGTGGTGTTTCTGTGAGTCATCTTACATCGCCAAAAGATAATTTTAGTGGTATTTCTGGCACCACTATACCTATGCGTATAACCGCACATGCTGGCGCAAAAATTGAGTCTTCGCCTACGCTCGTATTTTACCCTAACGTCATCTACATGACACAAGGCAATGCTTACGAAGCAGTGCCAGGGCTATATGCAGAAATGAAAGCGAATGATGATTTCAGCTTTTTGGTAGGCGCCAATTATCGTGTATCTGATGCAGTGAATGCCTTTACTGGTTTTTATTACAAAAACTATACGGTGGGGCTAAGCTATGATGTGAATGTATCGCAATTGAGCAATTTCGTGAAGCCTGTAAACAGCTTTGAGTTATCCTTCTCTTATATCTTTTTAAGAGATACAAGACCAGATACTCATTATTTCAAATGCCCAAGATTCTAATTAAACTTCTATTGATGTTAACTACTGCTACTACTATATCTAACCGTTTTCTAAAACACCTAACACTCGGCATTTTGCTGTTGTGCACTGTATGTGTAAAGGCTCAGAATACGAATTTTATTGCTGCTGAAAAGCTGTACAATAAAGGCGATTATTTTTCTGCCTTAACTTATTACAAGGCTTATTTAAACAACGAAAAGGCAACTAAAACCATTTTTAAATTCACAGGCTATTTATCAAAACAAACTGGCAGTAAAGCGCCTGCGAAAAATGGCGTAGCCAATACGAAACTACTTGCTACACTGCATTTAGCAACTGCCTATCGTTTGTTAAGTTATTATCAAAATGCGGCAATTTGGTACGATTCTGTAAAGCAAATAAAAGGTTGGGAAAATTATCCTGATGTTAATTATTGGCAAGGTGTTTCTTTACGAGCTAGTGGTCATGTTGCGGAAGCTAAAAACGCTTTTACCAATTATATCCATCTGCCTGCTGATAAATGCGTATATGTAAGAGAAGCCAAAAAAGAATTGGCTGATATGGATTTTGCGGCTAATGAATTGGCACTTAAGAAAAGAAGAAAATCAGTGGTAACTAAATTGTCTTCGCCTGTAAATGGTGATGCATCTAACTATGCAGGCGTTTTGGTTGGCGATGATTTGTTTTTTAGTTCTACAAGATCCAATAGTAGTCAAACCACCAATAAAGCCAATCCTTACCAACATCATTTGTACACTACAATTTTGGCAAAGGGAAGTACTGTCAGCAAGTTACTATTTGCTGATCAAGCCAATATAGAGCAAGGTGCTGCAAGCTTTACAGCAGATGGCAAAACCGCTTTTTTTACACAATGGGATATTGTAAATGGTAAAAGCGTTGGTGCTATTTACACAAGCCATTTTAAAGACACTGTGTGGTCAAAGCCTGTTAAACTAGATAGCTTGGTCAATAAACCTAAATACACGTCTCAGCAACCTTGTATCACTAAAGATGGCAAGTATTTATTTTTTGCGTCTGATAGGGTAGGTGGTAAGGGGAAATTTGATATTTGGTGTGCAGAATTGGATGCAGCTTTTGCTATAAAAAAGGTGGTGAATTTGCCAGCAAGTATTAATACAGCAGATAATGAAAAATCGCCTTTTTATATTTCTGCTTCACAAACATTGGTATTCTCTTCTGATGGTTGGGTAGGTATGGGTGGTTATGATTTATTCAGTAGTAAACAGGTTAATAATGTATTTGGTAAAGCCACTAATTTAGGTAGCCCTATCAACACCAATAAAGATGATATGTATTACTTTTCTAAAGAGCATACAAAAGATGTGATTGATGATGTGCTTTTGAGTTCGGATAGAGATTCTAAATGCTGCTTAGAATTGTTTAGTATTCATCGCTTGCCTGCATCAATAAATACTATTTTAGGGTCTGTAAAAAACAGCGACACTAAGGCGCCTATAACCGAACTATCTTTTAATTGGGTTGCTAGTGATAGAACAACTGCTACCACAGTTAATACAATAGGTAATTACCAAATAACAGTGCCAGATACGGCTAGTTACTTGGTAAAGCTATCAAGCGCTAATTATGTGGATACAAGTGTAGCTGTAAGCCATATTTTCAGCAGTCCTGATGATTCTGTTTTTTACCAAGATTTTTATATGCGTCCATTGCCACCAGTTCTGGCCACAACACAAAAAGACTTTATTCTGTATTTTGATTTTGATAAGGCAAGCATAAAAGATACGGCTAAATTATTATTAGATAGTTTGGCAAGTGCTTTAAAAGCGCACCCAGATTGGAAATTGCGTATAGATGGTTTTACAGATGCAAAAGGTGCAGATGCGTATAATTTGAAATTATCTAAGAAAAGAGCCACCGCATGCTTTGACTATCTTAAAACATTGACTATCAGTGAAGATAGATTAGTTACTTCATTTTTTGGAGAGACGATGCCTGTTGCACCAAATACAACTAGCAATGGCATAGATAACCCTGTAGGTAGGCAACTTAATAGGCGTGTAACTGTTACCATAATAATGCCTTAGTATCATTTTCTTAGTCAATCTCATACTCGTTTATTGTTACTTAAAGCGAATATGAGATTGATTTTCATTGTATTTTAATAGTTTCTTAGCATAGCTATGAAATAAAATAGCCAACCCTGCGTTATAATATTCCTCATTTTATAGCCTCTTGATATTGTGAACAACCCACATGGGCGTTCTATATTTTTTCACAAAGCCGGCTAAAAATCAATTAGTTAAAATAAGGTCACTAATATTACGTTAGAAATGCAATCACGTACAGTGGATGCATTACAGTATCCAACTATCCTATCGATTTTTTTAACTAATTTTTTAAAAAACCGACCTTATGAAGATGTTTGCCCAGGCAACGGATACGCAATTAATTAACGTATTCCAGAATGGCGATATCAATGCCCTTGAAGTATTGGTTCACCGTTACAAAGACAAAATTTATTCCTCCATCCTTTTTTTAGTAAAGGATAAGTATTTGGCTGAGGACCTTTTTCAAGAAGTATTTATTAAAATAATAGATACGCTTCGTGGCAATCGCTACAACGAAGAAGGGAAGTTTTTGCCTTGGGCGCTTAGAATTGCGCATAACCTTTGTGTAGATTATTTTAGAAAAATAAAACGTACGCACTTTGTAGCTAGCGACGAGCGTAACGTGTTTGAATTGATTGGTTCTGTTGGTGATGCGGCTGATACTAAGATGGTACAAAGCCAAAGCCATGAGAAAATTAGAAGAATGCTAGATCTTTTGCCTGAAGAACAAAGAGAGGTGATTGTATTAAGGCATTTTGCAGGTATGAGTTTTAAAGAAATTGCTGATGTTACAAACAGTAGTATTAATACGTCTTTAGGTAGAATGCGCTATGGGTTAATCAACTTGCGCAGAATGATGGCTGAAAAACAAATTGCATTGTAAGTTTCGAAATAGATATTTTTGAATCCTGCTTGAGAAAGTGGGATTTTTTTTGCTTGTAGAACGTAGAATAACTGAGCTTTTGCACATTTTAGGGCTTATTGTAGGCTGCAAACGAAATATTATCCACAATATTTTAAAAATTATCCACTAATTTTTCTTATTTCAGTCCAATCTCTATATCTTCGCAGCCCGAAAAAAAATATGTCTAAACAAGCACTCATTAAGCAAGACGGTAAAATACTTGAAGCATTAAGTAATGCCATGTTCAAGGTTAAGTTAGAGAATGGTCATGAAATATTGGCTACTATCTCAGGTAAAATGAGGATGCACTACATCAGAATATTGCCTGGCGATAAAGTTGGTGTAGAAATGAGTCCTTATGACTTAAGTAGAGGCAGAATCATTTTCAGGTACAAATAATTAAAATCAGCCCGCAGCCCAATGGCAAAGGCTTTTAGCAAATAGGATAAATAAACTACAATGAAAGTTAGAGCAGCTATTAAAAAGCGTAGTGCAGATTGTAAAATTGTTAAGCGTAAAGGAAAGCTTTATGTAATTAACAAAAAGAATCCTCGCTTTAAACAACGTCAAGGGTAATCAGCTTGTTAGCAACTATTAGTTGTTTCCAATTTTGATAAAATTAGAAATTTAAAAAATCAGAAATTAATAATTATGGCGCGTATTGCCGGTATAGACTTACCAAAAAATAAAAGAGGCGAAATTGGACTTACCTATATTTATGGTATTGGTCGTAGTAGAGCACAACAAATTTTAAACGAAGCAGGTATTGACCTTAATAAAAAGGTTAACCAATGGAATGACGATGAGCAAACTGCTATTCGTAATTTGATTAATGCTGAATTTAAAGTAGAAGGTGCATTACGTAGCGAAACTCAAATGAACATCAAACGTTTGTTAGATATCGCTTGTTACCGTGGTCTTCGTCACCGTAAAGGTCTTCCTGTACGTGGTCAGCGTACCAAAACCAACAGCCGTACTCGTAAGGGTAAACGTAAAACTGTTGCTGGTAAAAAGAAAGCTGCTAAGAAATAGTAAATAAGAAATAGAAATTCCAAACTTAAAATCTGAGTTTGGAATTTCTGCTTTTTTTATAGTTACCAAAGTCGCCAGATATTCTAGCAAAGTGCTAAGAAAGTAGGGACTATTTTTTTATTTTAAAGATTACCTCAAACAAACAAAAATGGCAAAACCATCAAAAGCACAAAACAGTGCTAAAGCCGCAGCCAAAAAACGCATCGTGAAAGTTGATGCTGCAGGCGAAGTAAGAATCAGCGCAACATTTAACAACATTATCGTTGCATTTACCAACAAATCTGGTCAAGTTATTTCTTGGTCATCTGCTGGTAAAATGGGTTTCCGTGGTTCTAAGAAGAATACTCCATACGCTGCACAAATGGCAGCTGCTGATGCCGCTAAAGTAGCATTAGATGCAGGTTTAAAAAGAGTAGACGTATTTGTAAAAGGCCCAGGTTCTGGTCGTGAAGGTGCAATTCGTTCTATTGCTCAAAACGGTATTGAAGTTACTTCTATTAAAGACGTTACACCTATGCCACACAATGGTTGTCGTCCTCCAAAACAAAGAAGAGTTTAATCGATTTGAAATCTGTTATTAGCAATTTCAAATTATATTATAAATGGGTGAGCGATTTAGTTTTTTGATTTTTTAACAATCGAACACCATTCACTAAAAAATCAATTCAATTTTAATTACACATGGCACGTTACACTGGTCCTAAGACCAAAATCTCTAGAATTTACGGTGAGCCAATTTTGGGCAACGGTAAATGGTTAACAAAAAACAGCAACCCTCCAGGTCAGCATGGCGCAACTCGTAAACGTAAGACTCTTGGTGAGTACGCTTTACAGTTGAGAGAAAAACAAAAAGCAAAATACACTTACGGTTTATTAGAACGTCAGTTTCGTAAAACTTTTGAAGAAGCATCTCGTATTAAAGGTGTAACCGGTGAAAACCTAATCAAATTGTTAGAAGCTCGTTTAGATAATACAGTTTTCCGTTTAGGTTTGGCTGCTAGCCGTCCTGAAGCAAGACAATTAGTGGCTCACAAGCACATCACTGTAAATGGTGACGTGATGAATGTACCTTCTTACTCTTGCAAACCAGGTGATATTATTTCTTACAAAAACAAAAGTGCAGTTAACACTTCTATCACTAGCAAAACACGTGGTAAAAATCCTAAGTTCAGCTGGGTTGATTGGAATGAAACTGAACTTAAAGGTACTTTCATTACATATCCTGAAAGAGAATCAGTTCCTGAAAATATTAAGGAACAATTGATTGTGGAATTGTACAGTAAATAGTAGCTATTAACATAGATAATCGGATTGAATCAAGATTGTTTCCTTCGATTTTCGACTAGCGACTTACGAATTTTTCAAATCATACTCATACATTCTTAAATCTTTAAAAAAGATTTGAGGTAAAATAAAAAACAAGTTTTAATATGGCCATATTAAGCTTCCAAAAGCCGGACAAAATTGTATTACAGAAAGTATCTGATTTCGACGGTCAATTCGAATTCCGTCCGCTTGAGCCAGGTTATGGCTTAACAATCGGTAATGCTTTGCGCAGAGTTTTGCTTAACAGTCTTGAAGGTTATGCTATTACTGGTATAAAAATCGAAGGCGTTGATCATGAGTTTGCAACAATGAGAGGCGTTACAGAAGACGTTACTGAAATTATCTTGAACTTGAAACAAGTACGTTTTAAGAAGATAGTGGATAGTGATATTTCATCTGAAAAAATCACACTTTCTATTAAAGGCCGTACAGAATTTACTGCAGGTATGATTGGTGAAGCTTCTCAAAGCTTTCAAGTTATGAATCCTGATTTAGTAATTTGTGTAATGGATACTACTTCTAAGTTGGATATTGAATTAACTATAGCTAAAGGCCGTGGTTATGTACCAGCTGAAGAAAATAAAGTAAAAGACAGCGTATTTGGTTACATCGCAATAGATTCAATTCATACTCCTATTAAAAATGTGAAGTATTTAATTGAGAACTATCGTGTGGAACAAAGAACTGACTACGAAAAATTAATTTTAGACGTAGCTACTGATGGCACCATCCATCCTGAAGACGCTGTAAAGCAAGCTTCTCGTATCTTGATTCAACACTTAATGATTATCACTGATGAGAACATCACTTTTGATAATAAAGAAGAGAAGAAAGATGATGTAGTTGATGAGCAAATTTTGCAATTACGCAAAGTATTGAAAACACCACTTGAAGATTTAGATCTTTCTGTACGTGCGTTCAACTGCTTGAAAGCTGCTAAAATTGATTCTTTGAGTATGCTAGTTCAATACGAACAAGAAGACTTGATGAAGTTTAGAAACTTCGGTCAAAAATCTTTATCTGAAATTGAGCAAGTATTGCTTGAAAGGGGATTGAGTTTTGGTATGGATTTACAAAAATTAGGTTTAGATAACCTTGATAATTAGCCCTTGCCCCTAAAGGGGTAATTAAAGGCAATTAATTTTATAACGGCTATCTAGTTCCTCTTTAGAGGGCTGGGTGCAACCTCACAAATCCTGACACGGTGTGAGGCTCAAAAACAAAAAGTCATGCGTCACGGAGACAAAATCAACAATTTAGGCCGCAAGAAGGCACACAGAGTAGCTTTGTTAAACAACTTAGCTGCTCAGTTAATTACACACAAACGTATTGTAACTACTTTAGCAAAAGCAAAAGCATTACGTACTTATGTAGAGCCGTTGTTAACTAAAACTAAGAAAACAGAAAGTGCTGCTGTAATTACACACAATCACAGATTGGCATTTGCACATTTACAAAATAAAGCTGCTGTAAAAGAATTGTTTACAGTTGTTGGTCCAAAAATTGCTTCTCGTCCAGGTGGTTACACTCGTATCATCAAATTGGGTATTCGTCCAGGTGATAACGCTGAGAAAGCAATGATTGAACTTGTAGATTTCAACGATATTTACGGTAAAGCTGCTGCTACTGCTGCTGAACCAGCTAAGAAAACTCGTCGTGGTCGTGCACCTAAAAAAGCAGAAGCTACAGAAACAGTTGAAGCAACACCAGTTGCAGAAGCTCCTGAAGCACCAGCTGCTGAAGAAACAAGTGCTGAATAAGACTTACTTTCTTTTAGATATAAAGCCCAACATAAATTTTATGTTGGGCTTTTTTGTTGCAGTTGTTTTAATCACAAGCTTTTAGTAGCAATAGCACATTGGGTTATTTTGCAATCATTATTTGTTCTTGCTTCTTTAATTGGTATTTGAATTTACCCAAACAAATGTGCTGTATTAATGTTACTTATTTAAGCATTAACTGCGGCTATAAATCTCTAATTTTGAGTTCATCTGCACAACAGCTAACAAAGCATAGAATGGCAAAAAAAAGCAACACGAAGCAAGTTCAAGAACAGTCAGACATACTAGAATCTACCAACAAGAATATCCTCGTAAAAGGTGCAAGAACACACAATCTTAAGAATGTTACGGTTGAATTTCCTCGTAATCAATTTATTGTGGTTACTGGCGTAAGTGGTAGCGGAAAATCATCCTTAACTATTGATACTTTATTTGCCGAAGGCCAAAGACGTTATGCAGAAAGCTTAAGTGCTTATGCAAGACAGTTTATGGCTAGAATGGTAAAGCCAGATGTTGATTATATCAAAGGTCTTTGTCCTGCCATTGCTATTGAGCAGAAAGTAATTACAAGAACGCCACGTAGTACTGTTGGTAGTATGACGGAGATTTATGACTATCTGCGTTTGTTATTTGCAAGGGCTGGCCATACTATTTCACCAATAAGCGGTAAGGAAGTAAAGAAAGATGATGTAAACGATGTTGTAAAAGATATTCAAGCATTGCCACATGGTAGTAAAGTGGTTATCATCGTTCCATTTAAACAACATGCAAAAAGAGAGGCAAAAGAAGAGCTGAATATATTGATGGCAAAGGGTTTCAGTAGATTAGCCACCCCAAACCCCTCTAAAGGTGGGGCTTTAGAACCTAAGCGAATAGAAGAATTATTAGAACTAGCTGATAAAGACTTAGCGAATATTTTACAGCCTCCTAAATCAAAGAACGAGGGTAAGGGAACTTTCGTTTTGGTTGATAGAATTGTGACCAAAGCCCCGATAGCTATCGGGTTTGATGAAGATGATTTACATCGTTTAAGCGATTCTATTGGCACTGCTTTCTATGAAGGGGAAGGTGAAATGTATGTTGAAGTTGATGGCGCTAAACCTTTACATTACAGCAATAAGTTTGAATTAGATGGTTTACAGTTTGAAGAACCTGTGCCTAACTTATTCTCGTTTAATAATCCTTATGGTGCTTGCCCTACTTGCGAAGGTTTTAGCCAAGTGCTTGGTATTGATGAAGATTTGGTAATACCTGATAAAAGATTAAGTGTATACGAAGGTGCTGTTGCACCTTGGCGCGGCGAAAAGTTGAGCGAATGGAAAACCGCTTTTATTCGTGGTGCTTCAGCTATTGATTTTCCTATTCATAAGCCAATAATCGACTTAACAAAAGACCAATATAGACTGCTGTGGAAAGGTGCTAAATATGTGCAAGGTATTGATGACTTTTTTAAAGAAGTAGAAGCAAACTTGTACAAAGTACAATATCGTGTTTTATTAAGCAGATATAGAGGCAGAACCAAATGCCCTGATTGTGAAGGCTATCGCCTACGCAAAGAAGCTTTGTATGTAAAAGTGCACAAAAAGCACATTGGCGAACTGTGTGAAATGCAGGTAAAAGATTTAAAAGTTTGGTTTGATAAGATACAATTAAGTGAGCACGACCAAAATGTGACTAAGCGTATTTTGATAGAAATACATCAACGCTTACAAACCTTGATAGACGTAGGTTTGGGCTATTTAACCTTAAATAGATTAGCCAATAGTTTAAGCGGTGGTGAAAGCCAAAGAATACAATTAACAAGAAGTCTAGGAAGTAATTTAACCAACTCATTGTACATACTAGATGAACCATCAATAGGCTTGCATTCAAGAGATACTGAGAAGTTAATAGGTGTGTTACAATCGCTAAAAGCATTAGGCAATACTGTTGTAGTGGTTGAGCATGATGAAATGATGATGCGTGAAGCTGATTATGTGATAGATATGGGACCTTTTGCATCGCACTTGGGTGGTGAAGTGGTGGCGGCTGGTAATTATCAAGAATTGATCGCTAATCCTAAAAGTTTAACGGGCAAATACTTAAAAGGCGAATTAACCATTGATGCGCCTAAAAGCTTGCGTAAGTGGCATAGAAGCATTACTATAGAAGGTGCAAGGCAGAATAATTTAAAAGATGTAACGGTAGAATTTCCATTAGATATTTTAACGGTAGTAACTGGTGTAAGTGGTAGTGGTAAAACCACTTTGGTAAAGCAAATTTTATATCCTGTATTGCAGAAACTAAAAGGCGAAGCGGCCGAAAAAGTAGGCCTGCACAAAGCCGTTACTGGTGATGTAGATTATATTGCTCAAATAGAAATGATTGACCAAAATCCTATTGGTAAATCATCACGCAGTAACCCAATTACCTACATAAAGGCTTACGATGAAATTAGAGATTTGTATGCGAAGCAACCACTGAGTAAAATTCGTGGTTTTATGCCTAAGCACTTCTCGTTTAACGTAGATGGTGGTAGGTGCGATGCTTGTAAAGGTGAAGGCGAACAAATTGTAGAAATGCAGTTTTTGGCCGATGTGCATTTAACCTGTGAAGTGTGTGGCGGCAAGCGTTTTAAAGAAGAAGTGATTGAAGTGACTTACCAAGGTAAAAGCATTTATGACGTGCTAGAAATGAGCGTAGATGAGGCGATTGAATTTTTTAAGGAAGAGAAAAATTTAGCAAAAGCCATACAGCCGTTACAAGATGTTGGCTTAGGTTATGTAAAGCTTGGTCAAAGTTCTAATACCTTGAGTGGTGGTGAAGCACAACGTGTAAAGCTGGCTTCATTTTTAGGTAAAGGCAAAGGTGTGGGGCATATTTTATTCATTTTTGATGAGCCTACAACAGGTTTGCATTTTCACGACATTAAGAAGTTATTAGGCTCTTTTAATGCCTTAATTGAGCAGGGGCATTCGTTATTAATTATTGAGCATAACACCGATGTTATCAAAAGTGCTGATTGGGTAATTGACCTTGGCCCAGAAGCTGGTGACGCAGGCGGTACATTGGTTTTTGCAGGCGTACCTAAAGACTTGAAGAAAGTTAAGGCTAGTTATACAGGTAAATATCTGTAACTCACAATTACACGAATTTTACGAATTACACGAATTACACGAAATAAAAAGAGAACGGTTAGCCTTGGCTAACCGTTCTCTTTTTAGGATTATTTTACTTCGTGTTCTTAGTATTCTTAGTCGCTTTGTGTGAAATAATTACCACTTAAAGCCAAGTGTTAAAACAATATTGCTAGAGCTACCAGTTTGTACTGCATAAGTATTAGCTACATCGTTTAATCTGTATGGGAAATTCACATCTTTCATAAAAGTGTGTGCATAGCCAAGGTCAATAAAAATCCCTTTGTTACGATAGCCAATACCACCAGTTACGAGTGTTTTATTTACATCTAGTTTATCATCTACATAAGGGCTACCAAAGTATGCACCACCAAGTCTTAGGGCAAAAACATTAAACTTTAACTCGCCACCAACTTTAAAATTAAAGTTGCCTTTGTAATAGTTTTTCACTCCATCGTTTACCTGGTCTAAATAGGTTGTGCGATTATAATCTTCTGCGTTTTGTACTCTAAATCTTGCACCACGATAGTTTACAAACTCAACATCGGCACTAATAAAGCCACGTTGTTTTTTTACATCAGCGCTTTCTTTAAACACATAGCTCACGCTACCAATCATTCTATAAGGTGTGGCTACTTTATATCTTCTTTCTCCAGCTCTACCATCATTTAAGTTATCACTTGTTTCTGTAATTGTACCTGCGTAACTCTCAGTATTAGTAGTCATTTGGCTACGAATTCTGTCGGTAAATGAAATGGATTGTGGTGTGTGAAACGCAAAGCCAAGTCGCCACGAATTTTGTGGTTTGTAAATGATACCAAGCTTAGCGCCAATACCTACACCATTAGATTGAAATTGCTCACTGTAAATAAAGCCTGCAAATTGGTTATTAGGATTGTTTGTGGCATCGGTTTCTTTATAAACAAGGTCTCTTCTGTAACTAACAATTGGAATAATTAAACTACCGCCAACGTACAATTTGTCTTCTATATTACCAGCTAAACCTAATGCGATTTCGTGGTAACCACCTTTGGTTACAGCGTCGTAATATTGGTTAATGCCAGAGGTAATTGGTACTAAACTTTGATAGCCAGCCACACTGCCATTGGCAGCTCTAAGTGTATCAATTAAATAGGTTCTAAAGGCTAGTGAAGAACCAAAAATATAATTGCTCAACGCAGCATTAGTATCTGCTTGGTCACGTACAAGTTCTTCTAAATATTGCTCAGAAAATGAGCTGTAATTGTTGAAGCCTCTGTACTGTGTACGGTTGTTGTAGCTAGCAACTTGGTTAACAGAAATAGAGAAGGCACTGCTCGTCCATGCACTTGAGCGATACTTACTTGGTGTGCCAAACACAAAGCCAATAGGGCCGTAGCTAAAATTGCCTTTTGTATTACTTGTATCGTTACCTCTATAGTTGTATTTATTATTAAACAGAAAAGCACCTGGGCTTAATACAAATTCGTTGGTTTTATACAAACCCAAACCTGCAGGATTAATATTAGCAGAAGTAATATCGCCACCAAGGCTGCCCATTACGCCACCAATGGCTATGTTTCTGGCAGTACCATTACCAGTGTGCCAAGATAATTTTAAGGCATCGTCTGGTGCTTGTGCATAGCTAGCTATGCTGGTGAATAATGTGATGATGAGGAAATATTTTTTCATGGTATGTAGTTTTAATTGGTTAAGGGTAAATGTTACTATTAGTGTATATAGTGCATACTGCAAGCATGCTGAGTAATGAACAAAGCGTACAAGTGTGCGACGCAACAATTGCTACATAGTAGTACAACTGCTGGTTACAAAAAAACGATGATTAACAAATTAACCTCTTGGCTTTCGAGGGGCGCTACTGCTGCTACCTGTGCTACCAAACCCACCACTAGAACCACCTGTGTTTGATGTAGGTGTGGTTGACGGTGTAAAGGTTCTTGCAGGTCTATCTACAGTGGTAGACGGTGTGCCTGAAGGGCTGCCTGTTGGTGGTGCAATTACTCTACGCACCAAGCCACCAAATGAACTATTGTTATTGTTACGAGCTGGTGTGCTGCCTGCTGGTGTATTGTTATTGTTGTAGTTGCTATTTCTGTAAGCCGCTATGTTACTACCGCTTGTGTATCTGCGAGGGCCATAGTTGTTGTGAGGAATATTGTTGCCCCAAAAATAAGGGTTGTAATAGCCACCATAATAGCTGTAGTAAGGATTGTAGTAGCTGGTGTAACCGAAATAATAAGGATTGTAACCGTAGCCATAGAAATTAGAGAAACCCCAATTGTAGCTTGGATAAAATGCCCAATTGTTCCAGTAATTATAGCCGTTGTAGCCATAACCATAGTAATTATTAAAGTTGCTGTAGCCATAGTAATCAAAGCGGCTATCATTCCAGTAACTATAATCGTCTAAAACTTCCCAACGGTTTCTGTTGGCTACTTTCATGCGTAAATATCTATCGTCGCTGCTGCTAATGTATTCTTCGTAGCGGTCGTTATTATTGGTATTTTTAGCCACTTCTTTCACCTCAGGTTCTACTTTCGCTGGCGAAAAATATAGATCGTCTGGTGTTTGTTGTGTTTGATAAATAGAGGCACAGCTAGTAAATAATACTACTGAAGCAAAAGACAGAAGTAAAAATGCACTTTTCATAACGGGCAGTTTTTAGCTTTTAGATAATGTGAAGTTACTACTTTTACGGCGGCAACCTATTTTAAGAAATAATTTGACAAATATTTTGCCATACAACGTTTGTTAAAAAATAATTTAGTTAAGAAAAACACAAAGAAGTTAATGAGCAAAGAAATTACGTCAAGGGCACAAGATTATTCTCAATGGTATAATGATTTGGTGATAAAAGGTGGCCTTGCAGATTATAGCGCTGTACGTGGTTGTATGGTTATAAAGCCTTATGGTTTTGGTCTTTGGGAAAATATGAGAGATGTTTTAGACAAAATGTTTAAAGATACAGGGCATCAGAACGCTTATTTTCCATTGTTTGTGCCAAAAAGTTTGTTTGAAGCAGAAGAAAAAAATGCCGAAGGCTTTGCTAAAGAATGTGCCGTGGTAACGCACTATCGCTTAAAGGCAGACCCTAATAATAAAGGCAAACTGATTGTAGATCCAGAAGCGAAACTAGAGGAAGAATTGGTTGTTAGACCTACTAGTGAAGCCATTATTTGGAGCACTTATAAAGGCTGGATACAATCGTACAGAGACTTGCCAATACTAGTAAATCAGTGGGCTAATGTGGTAAGATGGGAAATGCGTACGCGTTTGTTTTTACGTACTGCTGAGTTTTTATGGCAAGAAGGTCACACCGCACACGCTACTAAAGATGAGGCAATGGTAGAGGCAGAAAAAATGCTACACGTATATGCAGATTTTGCAGAAAACTATATGGCTTTGCCTGTAATAAAAGGCATTAAATCGCCCAATGAACGTTTTGCTGGTGCAGAAGAAACGTTTTGTATAGAAGCGCTAATGCAAGATGGTAAAGCATTACAAGCTGGTACATCGCACTTTTTAGGGCAAAATTTTGCTAAGGCATTTGATGTAAAGTTTAGTGACAAAGAAAACAAACTTGACTATGTATGGGGCACTAGTTGGGGTGTAAGTACACGTTTAATTGGTGGTTTGGTAATGGCTCATAGCGATGATGATGGCTTGGTATTGCCACCACGTATTGCACCATTGCAAGTAGTAATAGTACCTATCTACAAAGGCGATGAACAGAAAGCCATGATAGACCACAAGGTGCATGCAATTATGCAGCAACTAAAAGACCTAGGCATACGTGTAAAATATGATGATAGCGATAATAGCAGGCCAGGTTGGAAATTTGCTCAGTACGAAATGCAAGGTGTTCCTGTGCGTTTAGCAATAGGTGCTAGAGATTTAGAGAATAATGTGGTAGAAGTTGCAAGACGTGACACTAAAGCTAAAATGACAGTTGCTATTGATGGCATTTCTTTCTACATAAAAACCTTGCTTGATGAAATTCAAGTACATATGTTTAATAAGGCTTTGGCTTATAGAAATGAACACATTACACCAGCTAATACTTGGGATGAATTTGTAACCTTGCTAGATAGTAAAACTGGTTTCATTTCAGCGCATTGGGATGGCACACCAGAAACTGAAGAGAAGATTAAAGAGTTAACCAAGGCGACTATTCGTTGTATTCCTTTAGATAATCCTTTAGAAGATGGTATATGTATTCTTACAGGCAATCCATCTACACAACGCGTATTGTTTGCAAGAGCTTATTAATTGTATTTAGCTCAATAAATGAAAATGCCACTAATTTGATATTAGTGGCATTTTTGTTTTGAATATTTTAAGCTGTTGCTAAGTCAGTTTCTTGATCTATAACTATCTTTTTGCTGCCGTATTTTCTTTGGTAGTACCAAATTAATCCTACAATTACAATTACTTGTAAAATGGTACAAACAATTGAACCTTCGAAGCCAAAATCGCCACCGCTTACCATGTCGTAACCTTGTGCAATTTGTTTGATAAAACTTTTGCCCATAGACATACCACTTACTCTGTAACCAAAAATTGGCCCTTGAAAAAAGTTCCAACTAAAGTGTAGTAATATGCTAAACCAAAGATTTTTGGTGTATACATAATTGACACCTAATAATATGCCTGCAATAAAAATATTGGCAAATGCTACAATGGTAATATCCGCATTATCAAGGTGAAGTAAAGCAAATACCAAGGATGATAATGCTAAAGCAACCCACTTGTTCATGCTTTGCATAAGATTTTTTAAAACATAGCCTCTCATAGAAATTTCTTCAATAAAAGCAACTACTACGCAAAGTAGAGTAGCATAAAAAATATCCGTATCTTCAGTACCAATCTCTGTAAAGTAAACGTTTTTAGTAAATAACAACACTACTGTGCCAATAGTGATAATAAAGAAACCCACAAGAAAACCCGCAAAGGCGCTGCTGCTATAGCCAATCCACTTAAAACCAAGATGACGAATCAACTCTCTATTTACCAATACCATAAATAGAAAAGCAACAAGTACTAAGCCTATTTTGATAACGAAATAAGATTTTAAAACATCTACAATTGTTTGTGGATTGTTTACCTCATTGTAAGTAACTACATCTGCGCTTGTTGAGTACATTAGCTGTACCATACCACACAACACAAAACCTGTGATTAAATATAAGATGGCTCTCAGAAAGCCATTTTCAATTGTCGGTCGATTGTTTAGGGGTGTTTCCATTCTAGAGTTATAAATTGCGCTTAAAAATACGATTATGTTGCAACAATACAACTTTACAGTGGCTGAAAGATTTATAAAGTACACAAAAATTGATACCCAAAGTAATCCTGATACGAATACGCACCCTTCAACTGATAAACAAAAGCACTTATCTACGCTACTTGCAAGCGAATTATTGGCTATGGGTATACAAGATGCTCACACTGATGCATATGGTTATGTATATGCAACAATACCTAGCAACACCAACAAAAATGTACCCGTAATTTGCTTTTGTAGCCATGTAGATACGGCACCAGATTGTAGCGGTACCAATGTAAAACCTATTCTACACCAAAACTATCAGGGACAAGATATTGTACTACCAGATGACGCTTCGCAAATTATTAGCCCTACAAAATATAGATACTTAAATCAGCATATTGGCCATGATATTATTACTGCAAGTGGCCTTACTTTACTTGGTAGTGACGATAAAGCAGGCGTTGCAGAAATTATGGATTTGTGTAACTATTTAATGTTGCATACTGAAGTAAAACATGGTACTATTAAAATTCTCTTTACGCCAGATGAAGAAGTAGGGCAGGGTACAGCTAAACTTGATATGCAAAAGCTTGGGGCAGATTTTGGCTATACGTTAGATGGTGGTGAATTAGGCACACTAGAAGATGAAACCTTTAGCGCAGATGGTGTTACAATTACTGTTAATGGTGTAATTGCGCATCCTGGCTATGCTAAAAATACGTTGGTAAATGCGCTGAAAATAGTGAGTGAAATTGTAGCCGCTTTGCCTACTACAGAATGGAGTCCTGAAACCACTTCTCACAGACAAGGTTTTGTGCATCCTGTGGCTATTAATGGTTTGGCAGAAAAGGCTAGTGTACAATTTATTATTCGTGATTTTGAAACGGCTAATCTTAAAGTATATGAAGACAAGTTAAAAGCAATAGCTGAAACAGTAATGGCAAAGCATCCTAAAGCTACCATGCAATTTGAGGTGCAAGAGCAATATCGCAACATGAAAGAAGTGCTTGACCAATATCCTAAAGTAATTGCTAATGCAGAAGCAGCTTACAAGCGCATAGGTTTAGAACCAGTAAAAGAACCGATACGTGGTGGTACCGATGGCAGCAGATTGAGCTTTATGGGCTTACCGTGCCCTAATTTGTTTACAGGTATGCAAGCTATACATAGCAAGCACGAGTGGATTGGTATAAAAGATATGCAACTTGCAGTAACCATGTTGGTAGAATTAGTGAAAGTGTGGGAAGAATCTACCGCTGATTAGGAATGATTTGAATGATGAAATGAATAAAATAAATAGCCGCTTCAATTTTTGAAGCGGCTACTTTTATCTCTTATACCTAATGTTAGGATTTCTCTTGCCATGAAATATGTAGGAAATAAAAACGATTTTTTCTTTCTTCAATACTTCGTAAATAATGATGTAAGGAAACACTTCAATACCTACTTCTCTTAAGTTTCCTTTTTTCTTAGAATATCTTTCTGGTACTTCTGAAAGTTCAACTATTCTTTTGTTAAGGCAACTAACAAACCTTTTACCTAGGCCTTCAGAACGTTCTTCATACCAAGCGTAAGCATCTTGTAATTCTTCTATGGCTTTTGGATGAAGCTCAATTTTATAGGTCATTCCTTTTTTTACTAGAAGTTGACAATTTGGATTTTACTTCTTCCCAAGCAATTCCTTTTATTTTGCCCTGTTGATAATCTTCTGATCTTTTGGTTAGTTCATCTACAAACGCTTTGTCATTCCAATGGTCATAGTTTTCTTCTACCTCACCTTCTAGCATTGTGTAAATAGCTTTTACTTTTCTATCATCAGCAACGCGTATATAATCATAAAGTTTTTGTCTTATAATCGCTGTTGTCATATGTATTCTATTTGTACAAATTTACTAATCACATTTAAAAATAACCACTTCAATTTTTTAAGCGGCTATTTTATACGCTATCAAAATCATTCTATCATTCAAATCATTACTAATCACAAATCCTTACTTCTTCAACTTCGCATAATCAAACACTATTTGGCAAAAAGCTTTAACGCCTACATTAAGCATACTATCGTCTATGTAAAAATCTGGTGTGTGGTGTGGTGCTGCTTTTTTAGGGTCGCCACCCTTAGGCATACCACCTAAAAAGAAGAAAAATGCAGGGGCTTTTTCGCCATAAAAACTAAAATCTTCTGCGCCAGTTGTCCATTCGCTTTCTACCACTTTGTCTTTACCAGCGGCAGTTTCAAGGCTTGGCAACATCATTTTTACCAATGCAGGTGTATTATAAGTAACCAATGTTTTGGTGTCAATGGTTACTTCTGCAGTAGCGCCACTTGCTTCGGCTATTTTAGTAGCAGTTAGTTTCATGCGTTCGTGCACGTCTTTTTGCATTTTACTATCCAACGTTCTTATTGTGCCTTGCATTACCAATTCTTCAGGAATAATATTGCTTCTTACACCTGCATTTATTACACCTACTGAAATCACAACAGGCGCTTTGGTCAGTTCACTTTGTCTGCTTACAATGGTTTGAAAGCCATTAATAATTTGCGTAGCCACCACTATTGGGTCTATACCGCTCCATGGTTGCGAGCCATGTGTTTGCTTGCCTTTTACCTTTACTGTAAACCAATCGCTAGAGGCCATGGTAGAACCAGATGTATATTTTATAGTGCCAATTTCTGTTTGTGAGTTAATGTGTAAGCCAAAAACCGCATCTACTTTTGGGTTATCCATCACACCCTCTTTTATCATCAATGGTGCGCCACCTTCTTCTGTGCCTGGTGTACCTTCTTCTGCTGGCTGAAACATAAATACCACTGTACCAGCTACCTCTTTTTGCATTTGTTTTAATACCGTTGCTGCGCCCATTAAAATTGACGTATGCGAATCGTGGCCGCAAGCATGCATCACGCCTACTTTTTTACCATCGTATTCACCATTTACTTTCGATGCAAATGGCACCGCCACACGCTCTACCACAGGCAAGGCATCAATATCTGCACGCAGTGCTATTACTGGGCCGGGCTTACCGCCTTTTAATATGGCTACCACACCAGTTTTGGCAAAAGGATATTTTACTTCTAAGCCAAGCTTGGTAAGGTAAGCAGCTATATAAGCACCAGTATTATATTCTCTGTTTGATAGTTCAGGAAATTGATGAAAATGCCTGCGCCAGGCAATTACCGAATCGTTTACCGCCGCTACAGGTTTGTCAAATTGTTGCGCTTGTGCAAGGGCTGGTACTAAAGCCGCAAGGGCTATCCATATTTTTCTCATGCTCGTTAAGTTTTGTATTGAGGGTCAATATACAAAGGATTTTATGGCAAGCCAATTTTCGTTTACGCACCATTAATTTTTGTTTTGTGATGATGGCGTTACCCGCTTGGGCGGGTCGGGCTATCCACTGCAATCTTTTTGCACCTGCGGCGCAAAAAGTATTTCCGTTGCTATCCCTAACGCAAGAGAGCGATTTTGCCGCTGTTGATATTGCTTTCACCAACACCATTATTTATTGTTGGCAAGGATGCTAATTACGGCTGAATGATACTTTTGGGTAGTGAATTGAGGGTTTATATTGGCAAATCTGCGTGTAAGAAGGCCATATCTGTGTGTCAATAGCCTATATCGATGTGTAAGAGAGGCAGATCTGTGTGTTAATAAAATAAATCTGTATGTAAGAACTGTTAATCTGTATGTCAATGGCTTATATCGATGTGTACGAGAGGTAAGTCTGTGTGTTAATAAAATAAATCTGTATGTAAGAACTGTTAATCTGTATGTCAATAGATTATATCGATGTGTACGAGAGGCAAATCTGTGAGTTAATAAAATAAATCTGTATGTAAGAAGGGCTTATCCGTCTGTCAATGGCTTATATCGATGTGTAAGAGAGGCAAATCTGTGTGTTAATACAATAGACCTCTTCGACAATTCATTTCAAATCAATGTTTCTGTTATAAAATGCAGCAATTAGATTAACTCTAAATCCAAAGCGTTTTCTTCTATTTCGATATTTTTCTGCTACTATTCTAAATATTTTAAGCTCTCTGATAATGTTTTCTACTGTTACCCTTTGTGATGAGATGAGCCGATTATGCTTTTTATCTTCTTTAGTTAGGGGGTTTTTCTTTGCCTTTTTCTTAGGCATTACTGTATTGTAATGCAACTTTTGTAAGCCCTGATACCCAGTGTCTGCCTTGCTTTCAATAGATGGGTGTAGGTGTGTATTACTTGCTTTAAACAGTTTAAACCCGATAGCTATCGGGTCGTGATGTCTACCTTTACCAAA